>DAOTXC010000177.1:0-7363 GCA_034435555.1 Anaerolineae bacterium | reverse complement strand
GCGAATAGCGAATAGTCAAACAAAAATCTGCTAAATCCGCTCAATCTGCTGATAAGCATTTTCGTGCTGGATGGTGTGCGCCAGCACCGGTGTCTCCTGCGCATTCATCTAGCCAGCATAAGAGAAACGCGGTATAATTGAAGTAACAGCGTTTCAGGAGGTTGCTCATGCGTTGGCAAGATTACATTGTCGTTGATCCCACTATCTGTCACGGAAAAGCCTGCATCAAAGGCACCCGCATTATGGTTTCGGTAATACTCGACAACCTCGCTGCCGGTCTCTCTCCCGATGAGATCCTGCACAGTTACCCTTCCCTGAATCGAGAGGCGGTCCAGGCCGCTATGACCTACGCTGCTGAGTTGGCCCGCGAGCGTATTGTAGCCATGCCCGTATAGACAACGCGATGCGATTCAAGATTGATGAGAATTTGCCCGTTGAGGTAGCCGATTTGCTACGACAAGTTGGTTACAATGCCGCGACCGTCATTGAGCAAGACTTGGGAGGCAGTCCCGATTCCGATGTCGCCTCTGTATGCCAGGATGAAGGGCGTATCTTGCTCACCCTGGATACAGATTTCGCTGACATCCGTACTTATCCACCAGCGCAATTCCCTGGGTTAATAGTTCTGCGCTTGCATGAGCAGGATAAACCCCATATTCTCGATACCATTGTGCGTCTGATACCATTACTTCCGAGCGAGCCACTTGAAAACCTACTGTGGATTGTTGAAGAGACGCGCCTACGGATTAGAAGTTAACTGCTCCGCAAACAACGTGTGAACGTGTGAACGTGCGCACGTGCTCACCTCCCCTCCCCAAAGGAAACCCATGAGCATCTTTCCCGATTTTCTCGAAATCCACGGCCCACCGGCCAACGCGCAGCCTGTGTCGCCGGAGGCCAGCGCCCGCTATCAGGGGCGGCTGCCCGCTGACCTGCTCGCCTTCTGGCAGGAGGTGGGCTGGTGCAGCTTCGGCGCGGGCCTGCTCTGGCTGGTTGACCCGGAGCAGCTGGCCGATCCGCTGGCGGAATGGCTCGGCCACCGCGAGGCGTTGGCCTTCCTGCGCACGGCCTTCGGCGATGTGCTCTTCTGGCACGAGGCCCACATCTATTACCTGAGCGTGCTCTATGACCGCGTGCATCATCTCACCGGGCGGATGGACATCCTCTTCGAGGTGACGCTGTGCGACGAGAGCTATTGGAACAACGCCCTGGATCGCCCCACCTACCGCCAGGCGCAGCGGCGGCTGGATGCCCCCACCCGCGACGAGGTCTAGCCTACGTCCCCGCGCTGGCGCTGGGCGGTTCGGAGGATCCCGCCGCCTTGCAGAAAGTGAGCCTGCGCGAGCACCTGAGCTTCCTCGCGCAATTGCGGATGTGAGGCAGCGCTCTCACGCACCACTATCACACCACACAAACGCGCCCCGGAGGTCTGCTCCGGGGCGCGTGGTCAATCCCGCTGATCTACGGATTGCCGTAGCGGACCTGGACGCGCCCGATGCCGTGATCCACCTCGATGGTGGCGCGGCTCTCGGCCTCGGCATAGTCAGGCGACTCGTAAAAATCGCCCTGGAGGATGAAGTCGGCGGGCACATCCACATTGCCCAGGCCGGCATCCAGCGGCAGGCGCACCCCCAGGCCACGGGGGACGAAGAGCGTCACCTCGCCGATGCCCGAATCCACAACCACGTTGTAGCGCCCGGCCGCGGGCAGATAGAGGGTCGTCTGGCCGATGCCCGCATCCACCCGCAATTCGCGGATGCGCAGGTGGGTCAGCTCCAGATCGAGCTGGCCGACGCCCATCTCGATCTCCAGATCGAGCATGACCGCATCGTGCAGCGCCACGTCCCAGGCCCAGCCATCCTGCGGCCCCCAATGGCCGAGGCCCCGCCGCTGCCCGCGAGAGCGCAGCTCCAGGTTGGCGTTCACCCCACGGGCAGCGAACTCGTCCACCAGCGTCTCGCCGGGGCGCAACTGCAACGTCCCTTCGACGAAATTCGCTGAATCAGAAAGCGCCCGCACGCGCATACTGCCCACGCCCGGCGCGAGCAGCACATCGGCGGATTCAAAAGCGCCCAACGGATAGGCGATCTCCTCGATGCGCTGACCAACAGGGGCCAGGCTGCGCCCGGAGGCGGCGAACCAGGCCGCGCCTCCCACCAGCCCGCCGACGACCACGAAGGCCGCCACCGCGCCCAGCAGCGTGCGCCGCCCGATCATCAGGTCCAGCCCTATTGCAATCAACAGCACCGGCCACAGACGCAGCAGCATAAACCAGACGCTCCAACTTACCATACCCAGATTGTTGAGCAGCAGGAGCACCCCCGCCGTCACCAGGAGGATGGGCCACACAAGCCCCCCGCGCCGATACTCACGGCGTCCCGTCCGTGTATCAAGTTCATTCATTGTATTCACCTCGCGTGCTACGAATTAAAAGGGCAATGCCTGCGATCACCAACAGCGCCGGCCAGAGCAGGGCGGAATCCAGCCACCACAGCCAGGGGATGTTGAGATTTTTGATCAAGAGGAAAATGCCCACGGCGACCAACGCCCCGCCGACGATCAACGAGGTCTGCGCCGACGAGCGTGGCGCGGGTGGGGAAAAGGCCTCGCCCCACCGGGGGCCTCCAACGGCATCACGATCCACAAGATGATGTAGATCAGCACCCCGATGCCATCGCTCAGCGCCAGCAGGACGAAAAAGAGGCGCACGAGCGTCGGATCTATGCGCAAGGCGCGCCCCAATCCGCCGCAGACGCCGCCAATTATCGAATGTGTACGACTACGAGAGAGCTTATCCATGTTGTTGCCATCCTTGCCTTATAATTTGGTCAGGGGACAGCAGTAGATCGCCGCCCCCACTTACCATTACGCAAGAATCGGCGCGAAGTTGCACGCTCACGCGCTGCGCAGCGCGCGCAGGATCAAGTACCCTCCCCCCAGAATCAGCAGCGCGGCCCAGATGAAGGTCATCTGCGCAACCGCGCCGCCCAGGAGCGCCAGGCCGAGCACCAGCAGAATCCCGGCGGGGATCAATGGCCAGCGCATCCGCCCGTGCGGATTGGGCAGCAGGTAGATGAGGCCGAAGGTCACGCTCAAGCCCAGGAGCATGATCGCGGCCCCGCCGCCGCCGCCGAGCGTCCCTTCCACCAGCAGCAGGGCCGTGACGGAGAAGAGCACCCCGCCGGGGATGATGGCCCACCACTCCGCGCCTTTGGTCAGCAGATAGATGCACCAGAAGGCCAGGCCGATGAAGCCCAGGAAGAGGGCCGGGGCCACGATCTCCGTCAGCAATTCGCTCTCGAACAGCGTCAGGCCCACCAGCAGCGCCAGCCCCACGAGGGTAAAGCCGGGGATCAGCGGCCACCAATGCGCCCGCCGGGTGAGGTAGACGTAGAGGAAGGCGAATCCCCCCAGCCCGAAGACCGTCACCCACAACAAGGGCAGCTCCTGCGGGAGCATCCCGAAGTTTTGCAGCAGGAACAGGATGCCCGCCACAATCAACAACAAACCGCCTACGATACGTTCGCGTCTCATGAGTTCATCCTCCATTAGAAAGTCGGCGAATCAGCGAGTCAGCGAGTCAGCGAATCAGCGAATCAGCGAATACGAAATACGGAATACGGAATACGCATTACGCATTACGCATTACGCATTACGCATCACGCTTCCGATTGAAGCGCCAGACGATGGCGAGCGGGACCACCGCGCCCACGCCCAACGCCAAGGCGATCAACAGGCCGATGGCGCCGAGGAGCAACACCGGCGGCAGCACCAGACCGATGACCATCCCCATCACGCTCAGCACGAAGAGGAGCACGGCCACGGCGGCGATGAACAGCGCGGTGCGCTGCGCGCGCTTCAGCGAGGCGCGGCGCGGGCCGGAGAGTTGCCCCGTCTGCCCGTGGATGAGCAGCGGTTGCGGCTGGCCCTCGTCATCGAGATAGTAGGTGGTGAAGACCGGTTGCAACAGCAGCGTCCAGTGCTGCCCGCTGAAGGTCGGCGACCAGCGAAAATCGCGGATGTGCTGCGCGGCAGCCGCCTGCTGGCACTCGCGCGCGGCAGTCTGCTGCAAGGCGGGCAGCGCATCGGGCCAGGCATCGTCCGGGGAGCGATTGGGCAGGCGCACCAGCGCCCGCGTCACGGCAGCGGCATCGTAGGGTTGGGCCGGCTGGAGATCGTGGAGGCCCAAGTCGCGCGGCAGCGCCTCTTCCTCCTCCAGCGCCGGGGCCGGGACGTTGTGGTAGGCGCGCGTCAGCTGCCCCACCCGTGGCTCCCAGCGCACCCGCGTCTCCGTGATCCGCTGCGATTGCCAGCCGCGCGCGTTCTCGTCGTAGCGATCGCGGTGGCTCGCCACCTCGTAATCGTAGCCGACCTCCCCCTGCCACAGCGCCGCAACGTCGGCATCCACCAGCCAGAGCGGCAGGTAGACGCGCTGCAAGCGCTCATGGAGCGTCTCGGCGCGCAGGTCGCTGGGCGCGAAGGGGATCTCCCCGGCAAAGGTCTCGATGCGTTGGGCGAGCGCCTCCGGGCGCAGCGTGAAGGGGAGCGCCAGCTCCGGCGGGTGGAAGAGCGGATCCGTGGGCTGCGGCGTGAAGGGGGTCAGCGTGCCACGGCAGCAGTGCGAGCACATCGCGGGGGCGTCCGTCGCCGGGGCCAGGTAGCGCCAGTCGCAATGGGGGCAGATCAACGGCGCGAGCGCCGCGCCCCAAACTGCCGCCAGCTTCTCCATCTCCAGAGGTATGCTTTGCTCAGACACGTTCCATCTCCTGCGCCTTATTGAAGGTCGAAAAAGCGAAGATCCCCCCGGCCACCAGCACTATCACGGCAAAGACGATGGCAAAGACCCCCACCCCCAAGATGAGCGTCAGCATCCCCAGGAAGAGGAGCAGCAACCCCGGCGTCAAGGCGGCCCCGATTGCCAGCCAGACCTTCATCCAATCCACCGGGCGCTGCCCGGCGATGGAGGCGGTCTGCCCGTTGATCATCACCTGGTAGACCTTGTCCTCGTAGTGATAGACCGCGAGGTAGACCGGTAACAACACGTAGCGCCAGGTCTCGTCGGTGAAGTCCAGCGTCATGCGGAAGTTGCGAATCTGGCTGGTGCTGGCCTGCTGCTCACACGCGGCGCGGGTCTGCTCGCGCATCTCGTGCAGCCCTTGCTGCCAGGCCTGCTCCAGCGGGAGATCGTACGCCTGCGCGCGCAATCCCGCCAGGTAGGCGGGTTCGTAGGGGACGAGGTGGGCGGTATCGAAGTCCCTGAGGCGCGTCAACAAGACCTGGCTGAGGCGCTGCGTCCCGGGGATGAGGAGATCATCGAACTCCACGGCGACGCGGCCCGATTCCCAGCGCCACACCGTCACCGAGCGCGTCTTCCACTGCCCGTCCTCGTAGTAACGCTCCTGCTCCGTGTGGCCCACCTCCGCCTCCCAATCGGCGCGCGCCAGCGCATCGAAGGTCCAGAAGGGCAGGTAGATGGGGAGGAACTCCGCCAGCCGCGCGAGGCGTTGCAACGAGCCGGGCGTCATCCAACTGCTGCCGAGCCAGACGCGGGCGATCTCCTGGCAGGCCCCCGGTTGCACGGTGAAGGGGACCAGATAGCGTGGGCGGAGGCTATCCTGCCCGCCGGCGGCCTGGATCACGCGGTTGGAGGCACAGAAGGGGCAGGTTGCAGAGAGCATCCCCTCTGGCAGCGAGGTGCGCGCCCCGCAGTTCTGGCATTGCAGCTCCTGGCGCGCGACGCCCCAGCCGTGCGCCGCACGCGCCAGGTTCTCCAGCGTGAACTCGAACTCGGTCGCGCCCTTGCCGACCACCTCCTGCGCCGGCGGCTCGTAGTAGCCGCAGTGGGCGCAGGTTAGCCCTTGGGCCGCGATGCAATAGGCCGTGGTCGCCCCGCACTGCGGGCACTTGAAGTCCACGTCCGCCGCTTGCGTCTCAACCTCCGGCGCGGGCTTGTAGAGCACGATGCCCGGCACCGCCGATTCAGCAAGCACAAATCCCGCTGGTGGAAAACTCTCAGCCATGCGCCCCCCTTGTCACGTTGCGATTGTGGCCTCAGTATAAGCGAAGCTGGGGGAAGGTCAATTGAGGTCGAGGGCTTCAATTTCAGATAGTCCCCAAGGGGGGATTTTGCCACGAATTTCACGAATTAACCCAAGTTTTATCTTATATTTGTGAAAATTGGTGTTAATTCGTGGCTAAAATAGCGCCTGCGTCATGCAACATTAGCGCCACACTCAAGAGGATGACTAGCCAATTTCACAGCGCGAGTTTAAGTATCGAGCGGGCTACGGACGGCAAGGCCGCCGCGATTAAGGACATGGGTATAGATCATCGTCGTTTTGACGTCTTTGTGGCCGAGGAGTTCCTGGACGGTGCGAATATCGTACCCGGATTCCAGCAAGTGGGTCGCAAAGCAATGGCGGAAGGTGTGCGGGGTGACCTGTTTGGCGAGGCCAGCGGACTGGGCTGCGGCGCGCACGGCTTTTTGCACGCTGCTTTCGTGCAGGTGATGCCGGCGGAGTTCCTCACTACGAGGGTCTTGAGCGATGTGCGTAGCGGGAAAAACATATTGCCAGCCCCACTCCCGGCAAGCATTGGGGTATTTGCGCGCCAGGGCATCGGGTAGGAAAACGCACCCGTAGCCGCGTTCCAAATCTTGCTCATGGATTTGTTGAACTTGCAGCAGGTGAATCCGCAAGGGTTCGACCAAGCTGGTGGGCAACATGGTCACACGGTCTTGCGCTCCTTTGCCATCGCGCACTATAATTTCCAGATATTCAAAATCCACATCTTTGACTCGCAAGCGCATACATTCCATCAACCGCAGCCCGCTGCCATAGAGCAAGCGCGCGATCAAGTGCTGCACCCCGGACATCTGATCCAGCACGCGCTGTACTTCTGCTTTGGTCAGCACGGTGGGCAAGCGTTTGGGCTTCCGGGCGCGGATGGCTTCGAGATCGAGAGGATCAAGTTCCTGGCGCAGCACTTCGCGGTAGAGAAAGAGCAGCGCGCTGAGGGCTTGGGTCTGCGTGGAGGCAGCGACATGCTCCTCAACGGCAAGGTGGGCGAGGAAGGCGCGGATTTCGGGCATACCCATCTCGCGGGGATGGCGTTTATCGTGGAAGAAAATGAAACGTTTGATCCATTGAACGTAGCTCTGTTCGGTGCGGTAGGCATAATGCTTGATACGCAGGGCCTCGCGTACCTGGTCGAGAAGTTTTTTCTCTGGCGGCATCGTTTACCTCATAATATAATTGACTTCCTGTACGTTTTATTCTATAATGATACTGAAATCAGTTCAGATTGGGCGCGTAACGGAGGTGAGTTGAGCCTATTATACCGAATCATGCCTCTTAAGACAACC
>DAOTXC010000176.1:0-3581 GCA_034435555.1 Anaerolineae bacterium | reverse complement strand
GCACATTCGCCAGCGGCGGGTGGATGTGAACCGGCTGCAACCGGAAATCGCCCGTGCGCAGCGTCGCGTAGCCTGTCGCCAGATGCGGCCCTTCGTCGAAGGTGATCGAAGCGCTGCGGATGTGGAGCATCCCCTGGGCGAAGAAGATCAGCAACAGCAGGAGGCTGAGGCAACGGAATAGATACTTCATGGCGCAACCGCCAGTGTCAGTAGTAATACCTGGCCATCGGGAAGCGCAGTGCCTTGTGCATCGTTAGCGGGCAGCCGATCTCCTGTCGCTGCATCGTACAGGCCCACGTACAGCGTATATTCGCCCGGCGGTGTGCCCTCCGGGATCGTGATCTCAAGCGTTTCCGCAACCACCTCGCCCGCCAGCCAGTGTTGGGTGGTGTAGATACCCGCCTGCGGCCAGGTATCCTCGTGCCAAATCATTGTTCCATCAGCCGCCTTGAGATGATGGAACGCCGCGTAGATGCGGTCAGGCCGTTGTTGTGTCTGCCAGTAGACGGTAAGCGTTGTGCTTTCCCCTGTGCGCAGCGTTTTTTGGCTGATGTGATACCCGCGCAGGCGTAACACATCGCCAAAGCGGACATCGGCGCGCTGGCGGAAGAGCGGCGGGTGGTAGCTCCGGTCGCGTTCCTCGACCTGTATAACGAAGATATCCGCCCACTCGCCGGATAGGGGGACGGCTGCGCCGTGACGCCGTTCCAGCAGGGTAAGCGGCGCGCGCGAGCCGGCGACTGGATATGGACGCCCATCTTCTGTGAGGAGCTGCGCCTGGACGTGGTAGCGCCCGCCGGGAAGGTCTTCCGGCAGGGTGAACTGCACATTCTGCTGGACGATATTACCCCTTTGCCAGTCGGAACGCGGGTAAAAATCGGGCGCGAGCTCAAAGGGACCGAGTTGTACCTCGGTTGGGCCGGAAAGTCGGACGTAGAGCATGGCATCTGGGGCGGCAACGAGCGCTTCCCACCACACCTTGAAGCCCATCGGATACCCCTGCATGAAGGTAAGGCCGTGGGGCTGCAATCCGACCAGGCGCAGCGCGTGGTTGAAGGTTGCATTGACATCGGCCCAACGCGGGAGTGTTTCGCGTAGTGGTAAGGTGCGTGGGGAGAAATCACGAGTTATCAGCGGCAGATAAAGGCGATACTCTCCGGTTGGTAGCGGCGGGTGGGTCGGGAACACCGCGACAGGCAGGGTGATTTCTTGTAGCGGTAGCCAACCGTTTTCCGCCTCAGGTGGCAAGGTGATACCGGGGCCGGTGGCCTGCAGAGCGAGGGTGTAGCGCCCCGGAGGGATCCCCGGCAGCAGCCACAACCCACGGCGTTCGATCCACTCGTGGGGGAGCAGGGTGTCGGCGCGCTTGTGAAGCGGTCCCATCGGGAAGCTGTAGGTCTGCCAGGCGTATCCTTGCGCATCCAGCAACCCCAGGGTGAGATAAATGTCGCTGTCCAGCCGTTCGCCGCGCCAGGTCAATGCGACGTGCAACAGGTCGCCGATGTCGCTTGTCATATGGGCGACAGCGGCGCTGCGGAGCTGGGCGCGCGCGCCGAAGGCAAGCGTCTCCCCAACAAGAGTGGGCGTCACAGGTGCGGTGCTGTAAAACGCCAGCCCCGCGTGTTCGTGCAGGCAATAGGTGTGCTCGGCAAGCCACTGACTCACGGCATAATCGGGATCGGCCCAGTGGATTGCGCCGTAGGAGACCCAGAGCCGCTCGTGCTCGGCAGCGATGCGCTCAAGTCGGGGGATGTCCACCTGGGCGTCGAAGCCGGGAGGCGCGGCCTGTGGGATCAGGTATTGCGGTAGATCGGCCGGCGGCGGATAGTAGGTGAGCAGAAGCGCGGGCCAGGGACCGTTCATCAGCAGGGCATCGGTGGGGCGGGCGGCGATATGGAGCAGGCGCATCCGCTGCGAAAAATCGGTATCCGGCGCGGAGAAAAGCGCCGGCCAGCGGGGCCAGAGTCCTGCCACGATAAGGCCCGCGAGGAGCAATCGCGGCAGCAATCGGGGCAGGCAGGCAAAGACGGCAGCAATCCCCAGCACCAGCGCCGGGAAGACGATGAGGAAGTACCGCGCCTCCAGGCTTTCGGGAACGAGATGCAGGAGCAACAGCGGGACGACGCCCCAGGCGATGAGCAGCAGGCCCCGCTCGCGCTTGTGACACGCGGCCAGCCCCCAGCCGAGCACCGTGAGGCCCAGCGCGCCGAGCGCGGCAGGCCAGGGATCGGGTGCCTTCCAATTGAGATAGAGCTCGATGAGAAGATATCGCAATTCCCCCCAACGCCATCCCCAATAGGGAAAGCGACCGCCGGTTTCGACGAGCATGGCGCGGACGCCAGGAGAGCGCGCGATAAAGAGGAAGATGCTGGCCCCGGCGACCCCTATGGTCAAGAGCCACGCGCGGCGGATGGGGTGCGTCTGGCGCGGCAGAAGTAGCAGCAATGCTCCTTGCACGGCCCAGAGGAGAAGGAGATAGTAGTGCGTCGCGGCGCCCGCGAGCGAGAGCGCCAGGAAGACCCCCCAATTTTTGCGGGTAGGATGGCGCAGCCAGTGTTCCCAGGCATACACGATCCCCAGCGCCAGCAACAGGACGAGCGTGTACATCCGCCCGTAGCGGCTGGCCCAGATGCTAAAGGGCGCGATGGCGAGCAGCAGGCCGTTCCACCAGCCGCCTCTTGCATTGAGCCAGCGGCGACCCAGACGCGCCCCCACGGCCACGGTCAGTATCCCCAACAACACGGAGGGGTAGCGTACCGCGAATTCGCTGCTGCCGGCGATGCGCATCCACAGCGCCATACCCAGGTAGTATAGCGGCGGATGTTCGCGGGATGCGCCCATCACATAGCGGATCACCTCAAATAGCGGGCGGCGGGCCACAAAGACCGTTGCTACCTCATCGAAGGTCAGGTCAGCCACGCCCAACTGCCAGGCGCGCACCGCAAGCGCCAACCACAGCAGCCCGACCATCCCGGCAAACCACAGGCTGTGTTGATGCCGGGCGGTGAAGTCTTCGAGCCGTTGGGAGTATGTGTTTAAGAAAACTTTGCGGCTTTGCGGCTTGGCGTGAGGCTCTTTACTTTTCGTGGCACTCATTCGATCCGCACCCGCGTCAGCACAATCGCCTCGCTGGGCATTTGGCCCGGCTCCCAGACCACCGGCAGGTGGAGGAGCTGCCCGCTCGCGTCCTGGCGATAGACCGCCAGCCGCAGATCGTAGACGCCGGGAACGGCATCGGCGGCGATGGCGAGCGCGCGCACGTCTTCCACGCGCTGCCCGCGCACCCACGCGGAGGTGGGCGCGGGCGGCCAGACGTCTGATTGCGCGGCCTTGTTCCAGTGTGCGTCAAGCAGCTGCACGGAGATGGTGTAATCTTCCGCGATAGTCGCTTGCGCGTCCCAGTGCAGCGTGACCGTGAGCGTCTCGCCCGGCGCAACGCGCACCGCGCTGAGCTCGTAGCCGCGCAGCTCCATTCCCTTGCCAAAGCGCACCGGTAGCGGCTCGCGGCGCGGTGCTAAGGCGATGGCCTGCCCCAATTCCACCCACTCGCCGCCGTTAGGGACGGTCAGCCGCGCGCCGGT
>DAOTXC010000175.1:0-8107 GCA_034435555.1 Anaerolineae bacterium | reverse complement strand
AAGCATTTTCGTGCTGGATGGCGTGCACCAGCACCGCCGTCTCCCTAGAAAATAGCCTGAGCGTAAGACAGGTTGGCAACCTGTCCTACATTTTCATCCTCGGTGGTGTACCGAAGGAACATGATGACTCCTCTGACAATAGCCGTAACGCGAAGCGTTTGCTTCGCGGGCGCGAACCAGACAGTTCGCGCCACATTTTATCATTTCACCTTTTATCTTGGCGCAAATTCCCCACTTGTCAAATGGTCACGCTGGCGAACGCTCCGCCAGCGCGACCAGCCCTGTCTCGTCGAGTGTGGGGATGCTCAGCTGCTGCGCTTTGGCGAGCTTGCTGCCGGGGTTTTCACCCACTACCACATAGCTCGTCTTCTTGCTCACGCTGCCCACGACCTTGCCGCCCTGCGCTTCGATCCAGGCGGCGACCTCATTGCGCGGCTGCGAAAGCGTCCCAGTGATCACGAAGCTCAGCCCCATGAGCGGCCCTTCCCCGGCGGGCGTCTGGGGTGCGGCTTCCAGTTGGACCCCCGCTGCCCGCAGCTTGGCGATGAGCGCCTGGTTGCGAGGCCGCTCGAACCAGGCACGGATGTTCCTGGCGGTGATTGGCCCCAGCCCGGGGATGGCCGCCAGCGCCTCCTCATCGGCTTGCGCGAGCGCCTCCAGTGAGGGGAAGGCATCCACGAGCAGCGCGGCGACCGTGCTCCCCACGCCGCGAATGCCCAGCGCGGCCAGCAGCCGCGCCAGCGGGCGCTTCTTGGAGCCGGCGATGGCCGCGAGCAGATTCTCGGCCTTCTTCTCCGCGAAGCCTTCGAGCGCGAGCAGCTGTTCCTGCGTGAGCGTGTAGAGATCGGCGGGGTCGGCGATGAGGCCCTGCGCCACGAGCTGCTCGGCGGTGCTCTCGCCCAGGCCCACGATGTCCATGACATGGGCGAAGTAGATGAGCTTTTCGACGCGCTGCGCCGGGCACGCCGCGTTGACGCATAGATAGGCCACCTCGCCTTCGGTGTGGGACACCGCTTCGCCGCACGAGGGGCAATGCTCCGGTGGTGTGATGCGCTGCTCGCTGCCGTCGCGCACGTCCGTAATCGGTCCGACGACGTAGGGGATCACATCCCCGGCGCGATGCACCAGCACCCGGTCGCCCAGGCGGATGTCCCGCTCGGCGATGAAGTCGAAGTTGTGCAGCGAGGCGCGGCTCACCGTCACCCCGGCGATGGGGACGGGATCGAGCAGCGCAGTGGGCGTGATGACGCCCGTGCGCCCCACGGAGAACTCCACGTCGCGCAGCGTCGTTGTGGCCTCTTGCGGCGGGAATTTGAAGGCCACCGCCCCGCGCGGGCGTCCGCCCACGCTGCCCAGCGCCTCCTGGGTCGCCAGATCGTCAATCTTGATGACCAGGCCATCGGCCTCGTAGGGCAGCGCGTCGCGGTGGGCGGTCATCTCCGCGCAATAGGCGCTCACCTCGTCCAGCGTCGCGCAGCGGCGCACCACGCTCTCGGCGATGGGGAAGCCCAGCGCCTTGAGATACGCCACCGTGTCCCACTGCGTCGTGGGCACGTCGCCATCGCTGGTAACGATCGCGTAAGCGAAGAGCGTGAGCGGGCGTGTCGCCGTGATGCGCGGATCGAGCTGGCGCAGCGTCCCGGCGGCGGCGTTGCGCGGATTGGCGAAGGGCGCCTCGCCCGCCTCGATGAGCCGCTCGTTGAGCGCGGCGAAGTCCTTGAGCAGGATGAGCGCCTCGCCGCGAATGACGAGCGTCTGCGGCGGGCGCGGGCCGTCGGGGTCGCTGGGGATGCGCAGCGGCAGCGATTTGATCGTGCGCAGGTTGGCGGTCACATCCTCGCCCACCTGCCCATCGCCGCGCGTCGCGCCGAGCGTGAGCTGGCCGTTGGTATAGTGCAGCACCACTGTCAGCCCGTCGAACTTCGGTTCGACGACGTAGGCCAGGGGCGGCGCATCCTCCGGCAGCAGCTTGGCGATGCGTGTCTCCCATGCGGCGAGCTCCTCCGGCGTAGTGGCCTTATCGAGGCTGAGGATGGGCGCAGGGTGGGTGACTTTGACGAAGCCCTCGGCGGGCGCGCCGCCCACCCGCTGCGTGGGCGAATCGGGCGTCACCACCTCCGGGTATTGCGTCTCGATGTCGCGCAGCGCATCCACCAGCGCATCGAACTCTCCATCGCTGATGACGGGGCTATCGAGGACGTAGTAACGGTAGCTGTGATAGTTGATCTGCTCGCGCAGGCGGGCAGCTTCGAGCCGTGCGGATTCAAGGTTCATAAAATTCTCCTTGTTCAAACAGTGCCAGTTGTTGAACGGGTGTAGCGAACGCAGCATCCGGCAGATAGTTCTGCAATACATCGCGCCCGTGGATTTCCCAAGATAATGCGTGCAAATCCAGGCGTCGCAATATATCTATTGTGATAGGCCGTTTGGCATCCCAGAAAATGAAAGCGTTGAAAAATTCCTGTGCGATATCGGAACTCAACAGGGTGTAGAGTGTATTTGCCTCATCTTCATTTTGGCAGGGCAAGAAATAGCAGGTATCGTCCAACACAACCGGCTTCCCCGAAAATGGCGCGACGATGGCGAAGTGGATTTTTTTGTAGAGTCCCGAAATAGCGATTTTCCAGGGTGCAAAGCTGTAATCGCCCACGCCAAACACTGCAAAGCGGGGTTGTCCTTTGTAGATGGAACTTTTCCTCTTATCAAGTAGCTCTGCATAGTGGTTGAGATAATCCCAGGTGCGGGGTGCGTTATGACGGATTGGATGGGTGGCCTCGCCAATGAAGCGTTGCGGCACGAGCATCCATCGTGTGGGGTGAGGCGCGTGACTTTTAGCAATCTCAGAGCTTTTGAGCATAGGATACAGATAGTCATCTTCTAGTTCGTGATAGGCGCCGGCTTTGTTGCGGAATCCTGTGCTTGTTGCTTTTAATTCCATCACTGCGACGCAGTCATGTTTGATACCGGAGCGCCACTGGTAAGGTGATGTGCCTTCGAGATGTCGCCAGCGTGTGTAGGATGCTAGATCGGCAATTAAGCGCTCGGCAGCAAGACCGAAGGTTTGTTGCGGTGAGCTTGTATTCCATCCTGAATAGATCGCGCAGGTTGGGCGCATCGGTTTTGCAGCATCAACTTCGCAAACGAACAAACATGCATCCACCGCTGCGTTGAAAATGGCCTTAGCGTCAATGGTATACAGACGCGCGTTGCTGATAGGTAACTGAATTTTCCAGGTATGGTGTAATACTTTACGGGCGACGCTGGTCTTACACAGCATGGCTAAGGCGCCTTTCGTCTTGCTCAGGGCTGTGAGCAAGTGAATCAGCATCCACTCGGAAATATCGAAGTTGCTCTTGCCGGTGCGCGCTTCCAGTCCCGCCAGCGACTTGAAGTTACTTTTCTCCGGTAGATTGTGACTGTCAAGTGCGCCCAACGCTGCATTTGTAACCCAGGGTGGATTTCCGATTACGAGAGTGGGCTGTGGTAGTTTAGCCAGGATTTGCCCCCAATCTTGCTCGAAGAAATCGCCCTGAATAATCTCAATTTTAGCAAACTTAGGGTCTTTTGCTGCTCGTTGCTGTGCCTCTATAACATACGCCGGATTGATTTCATATCCCAAGATGCGGCGGGCCGTGTGAAATTGCGCTGCTGCAGCCAGCAGAAAATTCCCCTGGCCGCAGGTTGGTTCGAGAATTGTGGCCGGTCTCATGCCCTGACGTACCAACAGCGCGCAAATTTGCGCCGCAGTATCGTGGGGCGTTTGAAAGTCACCAAATTCTGTAATGTAGTGTGATTTGGGCATTACATCACCTGATTTTGACCACACCTTCCACTTTTCCCGCGTTTTCGATGGCGCGGCGATATTGCAGCCGCCATTGTAGCGCGTTGGAGATGGTTAGGTAGCCTATCTGCGGTGGATTCCGCAGAATCTCCTCGGTCAGTCGGTATGCCTGGATGTCATCTACTGGCAAATTCCGGTCGCGCATGAAGGCCACTAGCTCCTCACTGTTACCATCGTTTTCGAGTATTTGCAGGATGCCGCGTGTGGTTTGATGATCAGCGGTGTAGGGCGCTTCAATGAAAATGGCGTCAAGGATTTCTAACCGTCCGGTTTGGGTGTGGGGGTTATCGTGTTTTTCGTACACAAAGACCAGTAGCGCATAGCCCAGGCCGTAGATTTTTTGCCGCGCCGACTCGAACGGGCACGAGGATTGCGGCTGAGTCACGCGCGTTACTTTCATATCCACGTTCAATTCAGGAAAGTCTATGCCTTTTGCGGAGCTACCCATACCAAAGGTGTATTTTCCCGCCAGCTGCGCTCGGAATTTATGTTCCAGATAGGTGCCAATGGCTTTTCCATCAGTGATGCCATAGATCGAGGGTTCCCAGTGTTCAGATTCTTGCATGGTGAAGGCGCCGGCTTCGGCGCAAAGTGCGTCAATGGTAAGATCTGGTTTCATTGCCTACTCCTTGCATAAAGTCCCCGCGCCAGCGCCTCGATGTGCTCCCGATTCTCCAGCTTCTCCAGCCAGGCCGGAGGGAGGGCGGCGCTTCCCAGATAGGCCCCGGCGATGGCGCAGGCCATCGCTGCGACGGTGTCGCGGTCGCCGCTGTGGAGCGCAGCACAAAACAGACAATCCTCGAATGAGTCGGGCTGGCGCAGGAAGGCATAGATGGCGAAAGGCACGGATTGGTGGGCGGCGACGCCGCTTCCCAAGCGCCGCCCGGCGGACGATGCCGTGGCTTCCTGCGCCAGCTGCGTCTCGAGCTGTGCCAGCTGCTCCTGCATCGCGGCGGTCCGGGCGAAACCCCGCAGTTCCGCGATGAACGCGGCGCGGGGAAGCGCCTCACTGGGATCGAGCGTTAGCGCGAGCGCGATGGCCTTGGCAAGCACCGCCGCGCCGTCAATGCCGATGGGATGCGTGTGGGTGACGACCGCCGTGTGACGCACCTGCGCGTAGAGGTCGGCGTCGGCGTGGAAGTACAGCCCCGCCGGCGCGACGCGCATCGCGGCCCCGTTCCCGTAAGACCCCTGCCCGTTGAAGAGCGTCTGCGCGATGGCGGTGTAATCGCCGCCGTGACGTGCGACTTGCGCAAAGATCGTCGGCGGGCCGGAGGCGTACCCGCGCCACGGCTCGCGCTCGTAGTGGGCGCGGAAGGTGTCCCCCAAGTGTTGCGTATCCACGCGGCTCTGCGCGATGAGCGACTCCGCCAGGGCGATCGCCATCGCGGTATCGTCGGTGTAGGTGAGCGTGTTGCTGCTGGCGATGGCCTGCCGCAACGGGGCCTCGTCGGGGTAACGGAAGGCCAGCTCCCCGATGGCATCGCCGAGGGCTACGCCGAGCAGACTGCCCAGAAAGCGTGCGGATAACATGTCGTTTTCGGTCATGGTAGCTCTTCCAAATAGTTCCCTGCCCCCCAACCCTCGCGTTGGGGATCGCTCTCGGAGCGGAGCAACCACCAGGTCAGCCCGTTGGCCTCCTGCGGGCCGCCGGCGACGATGAAGCTCTCCCCCTCAATGGCGATCTCTACCCGCTCGTTGCCGGTCCCTGGCGCGCTGCGCAGGTTCAGGCCGATTTCGCCCGTCCCGCTGACGCGCACCCGTGAACCGATGCCGATCCCCTCGCTGGCAGGGTCGGGAATCGGAGTGGGGGGGATGGGCGTCGGCGTGGATGTCGGTGTGGGCGTCGGTATGGGCGTGGGCGTTGCCGTCCACAGGATTGCCGTGGGTAGCGTCCCGCTCGGCGGTGTCGGCTCTTGTGTGAACAGCCACCCCGCGCCGATCAGCAGCCCCACGATAGTAAGGCCCAGTGCGAGCAGACATCCCCACTGCGCCAGCTTGTTGATTGATGCCCCCTTATTCGTTGCCACATCTCAATTATACCTGGCACGGCGCATGAGACAACCGGAGTATTCCCTCACTCCTATGACTTACGCAATCACGCGGCCTCAACATCTTTAACCGCAGAGCGCGCAAAGGACGCAGAGTTTTTTGTTGTGCTAAGATGTTGAGAAAACACTGAGGGATCATTCCCTTGGCGCTCTCTGCGTACTCTGCGGTTAGGTTCTCGATGCTTGCGTAAGTCCTGACCCTATTATACAAAAACCGACTTGGGACTCTGACACTTTGCGGTATACTACGCGGTGTAGGATCAATTCGCCATTGGGGGAGCGCCGAATGCAGCTGGAGATTACGGAAGAAGTACACAATCGCGTGGTGTGGCAGGTGCGCACGCCGCTCGTGCGCATCGAGCTGACGCTGTTGGCAATTTGGCTGATCGCCATCCTGTTGTTGATCGCCAGCGGAAGCGCCATCCGTTGGGCGCTGGTGATCGCTGTGACGGTCGCCTGCGCGGTGGGGGCGTTGGCGCTGGCGCTGCGCATCCGCTCCGGCGAGGTCGGCCTGTTGGAGCGCACCCCCGAAGGCGGCGTGGTGCGTCGGGAGCGGCGCTGGCTGCTCCGCCGCACGCCGCTCGTCTGGGAGATCCCGATGGATGAGGTGATCTCTTTTGCCGTCGAGCCGCAGCTCTTCGAGGAGACGAGCGGGCAGACTTACACACTGGCCCGGCTGTGGGTGCTACACGCCGATGGACAGGCCCTCAGGCTGGTGGATTGGCTCAATACGCGGGCCGTGCTGGAGCTGGGGAGCGCCCTATCACGCGCGGGACGCCGTCCGCTGTATCCCGAACGCTCGAAATGAGCGGGCATGGTATAATCGAGGGGTAGGGGGCGAACGTGCCGCAGAGCCGACTCTATCAGACGCGGGCGATCATTCTGGCCCGGCGCGATCAGGGCGAGGCCGACCGCGTGATCCTCTGTCTCACACCGGAGATGCGGCTCGATTTGCTGGCCCGTGGGGTGCGCAAGCCGCGCTCGCGCAAGGCCGGGCATGTGGAGCTCTTCGCTGAGACGCAGCTGCTCATCGCCCGCTCCCGGCACGGCTGGGACAATATCAGCCAGGCGGAGATTGTGCACGCGCGCGCGTTGCTCCGCGATGATTTTCTGCGCGCCACCTACGCCCGCTACATGGCGGAGCTGGTGCTGCGCTTTTTCGAAGGGGAGACAGAGCCGGCGCTCTACGCGCTGCTGAACGAGGCGCTCACGCTGCTCGAATCCGATCCGCTGCCGGAGCGCGTGGCGCGCTGGTACGAACAGCAGCTCCTGGTGCTGGCGGGCTTCCGCCCCGAATGGCATACCTGCGTGGGGGAGCGGGGTGGGGCGCAGTGCGGCGTTTCCCTGCATCCGCGTCCCCAGGATCGGCAGGGCTATGGCATCGGCCCGGAGCGCGGTGGGGCGCTCTGCCCGGCTTGTTACGTGGCGTTGCGCGATGAGGCCGGGGTGCGTCCCCTATCTCCCAGCGCGCTTTCCTGGTTGCAGGGATTGCAACGGCTGCCCTACGCGCAGCTGACGGATTTGAATCTACGGGCCGCTACCGCGCGAGAGCTGGCCCAGGTGATGGAGCATTACATCGCCTATCACCTGGAGAGGCGACCCGCAACGTTGCGGATGGTGGATTAGTGGGCGTGTTTAACAGAAAGGAGTGGGAGATGCAGGAGCTGACGAGCCAAATTACGGCGGTGACGGTTTATCCCGATCGGGCGCGGGTGACGCGCGCGGTGGCGCTGGAACTTGCGCCAGGGAAGCAACAGTTGGCCTTTCCGGAGCTGCCGCTCACATTGGACGCGGCCTCGGTGCGGGCCGCTGCGCACGGCACAGCGCGCGGGCGCTTGCTGGGTGTGGATGTGCAGCGCAAATACTTCGCGGTGACGCCTGCCGCGCGCGTGCGGGCACTCGAAGAGGAGATCGAGGCGTTGCAGGACGCGCTCGCTGCTCATGATAGCGAGGTGGGGCGCCTCGAGGAAGAGCGCGTCACCTGGCAGGGGCTGCTGGGCGCGACGGAGACCTACGCGCGCGGGATCGCCTTTGGCAAGATCTCGGCGGAGGAGCAGCTGGCGCTCTTGCAACAGCTCTACACGCGCCTGGAGGAGATTGACGGGCGACTTCACGCGCTGGAGATTGAGCGGCGCGAGCGGCAGCGCGAGCTGGAGAAGCTCCAGGCGGAGTTGAAGCAGCTCCAGGGTGCGCGGGGCCGCGAGCGGTACACCGC
>DAOTXC010000174.1:0-15630 GCA_034435555.1 Anaerolineae bacterium | reverse complement strand
GCTATTCGCTATTCACCATTCGCAGATTCACTATTTTCGAAGGAGTCCTCATGTTCCTTCGGCACACCACCGAGGATGAAAATGTAGGACAGGTTGGCAACCTGTCTTACGCTCAGGCTATTTTCTAGGGAGCTGGACAGCATGAATGAAGCGGTTTATTTGACGCCAGAGGGCAAGGCGGCCCTAGAGGCTGAATTGGAAGAATTACTCAATCTCAAACGCCCGGCGCTGGCGGCGCGGTTGCATGCGGCGATTAAACAGGGCGATCTCTCCGAAAATGCGGATTATATCGCCGCCAAAGAGGAGCAGGGCTTCTTGGAGGGGCGCATCCTTGAACTGCAAGCCAAGCTGCGCAACGCGGTCTTAATCGAACCGCAGCGCAACGGGGATGGGCGCGTGAGTCTGGGAAGCACGGTCGTGGTGAAGGAAGAGGGGTACGACGAAGTGGAGACCTATTACATCGTCGGGCCTGATGAGGCCGATCCGAGCCGAGGTTACATCTCGCACGTCTCGCCGTTGGGGGGGGCGCTGCTCAACAGCGTGGCCGGCGATGTAGTCGCGGTGCGCGCGCCAAAAGGTGAGATTCACTTCCGCATCATGGAAGTGAAATAGCCCACGCGCTTTCCTTGAAATAACGCAGAAGCGGGGCCGAGGCCCCGCTTCTTTTTGCGTTTAGCACTCGCTGTGCCCGCAGGCATAACAGCGGCGACATCCTTCTGTGTAGACCATCGCGGCCTGCCCGCAGCCGGGGCAGAGATCGCCAACAGTGAAGAGATTGGGCTGTTGTGGCTCGGCTGCGGCCACGGTTTTGCCGAGGACGGGCGTCTTGAGCTGCAGATCGCTCTCTTCACATGGTGCGGAGTCGCGGAGATAGTCGCTCAGCACGCGGGCGACGCCATCGGGCAGGCTGAGGACGCGGTTGTGGCCGAATCCCAGGGGGCGCCCGCCGCCGATGCCGCTGAGTTGATCCACGACCTCTTCGAGGCGCTGGCGCGGTTCCATGGGGGAGGGGAGGCGCAGGGCGAGCGAGATGAGCCGCCCGATGGCCTCGGCGACGGCGGCGGTATCGGAGCCGGCCTTAGCGACATTGAGGAAGACCTCGAAGGGCTGCTCGTGCCCGTTGATGTTGAGGTTGACGTGCGCCGTGCCCAGCGGGGTCGCTACGCGATAGGTGAATCCGGGCAGCCGTTGCGGGCGAGGGCGCACGGCGGTGCCTTCCCAGGGCTTCGTGGCTGCTGCTGGTTGCGCGACAGGCTCCTTTTGCTGGCGGGTGGCCTCAGTCTCGAGCACCTCTTTGCCGCGCGAGCCGGCGACGTAAACCGTCAGGCCTTTGCAGCCGAGCCGCCAGGCCAGCCGGAACGCCTCGGCGATGTCGTCAGCGGTCGCGCTGGCGGGGAAGTTGATCGTCTTGCTGATACTGGCATCGGTGAAGGCCTGTAGCGCGGCCTGCATACGGATGTGTCCCTCGGCGGAGATGTCGGAGGCGATGACGAAGGTATCACGGAGATCGTCGGGCAGCTCGGCGACCTGCTGACAGCTCCCGCTGCTCAGCACCTGCTCGAGAATCCGCTCCTGCGCCTCAGGAGAGATGTGGGCGTCATCGAGGGCCTGGGTGAAGGCCGGGCTGACGTAGCGAAGGGGGAGCTGCTGGCCGTTATCCTGCACGTAGCGGGTGTAAGCCAGCGCGAAGACCGGCTCGCAGCCGTACCCTTCGACGCCGGCAACGGTGGCGATGGTGCCGGTGGGCGCGACGGTGAGCTGTGCCGCGTTACGGATCCCATGCTCCCGAATTCCTGCAACGACCTCTTCCCAATCCAGCGGGGGGCGGCCCCAATCGTGGGCCGGGCCCTCGCCGAGCCACTGGGGCCAGGCGGGAGGGTGCCAGGTGACATTCTGCGGGTCATAGATGCTGCCGGTGATGGCGGGGAAGGGGCCGCGCGTTTGCGCCAGCGCGATGCTGGTGCGCATCGCGTGGTAGCGGCAGAATTCCATCACCTGGGCGGTGAGCTCCTGGGCAGGTTCTGAGCCGTAGCGGAGGCGCATGTGGTAGAGCAGATCGGCTAGTCCCAGGATGCCCAGCCCGATGCGGCGAGTGTGGTAGGCTGCCTCGCGGAGCTGCGGCACCGAGGGGACGTAAGCGTTGGCGTTGATCACATCATCGAGGAAGCGGGTGGTCACGCGGATGGTCTGCGCCAGTTTGTCCCAATCAATGGCGGGCGCGCCTTCTTCGGTGAGGGTGAGGTGGCGGGCCAGGTTGATAGAGCTGAGGCAGCAGTTCTCGTAAGGCAGCAGGAACTGCTCGCCGCAGGGGTTCGTGCTTTCGTAATGGCCCAGGTGCGGGACGGGATTGTCGCGCTGGGCGGCGTCCAGGAAGAGCATCCCCGGTTCGCCGTTGCGCCAGGCCTGTTGCACGATGCGGTTGAAGAGCTCGCGCGCTTTCACGCGCCGGTAGGCCCGCAAGGGAACTCCCGCCTCCTCGGCTTCTTCCAGTGTGCCATGGAAGTCGCGATAGTGGGGATGATGGACATCGGGAAATTGAAGCGTCCACATCTCATCTTGTTCTACCGCTTCCATGAAGCTGTCGAGCACGCCCACGGAGATGTTGAAGTTGGTGATGGCATCCTCGCTGGTCTTGCAGGCGATGAAATCCGCGATATCGGGATGATCCACGCGCAGAACGGCCATGTTCGCGCCGCGCCGACTGCCCCCCTGGGCGATCTCACCGAAGGCGCGGTCATAGACGCGCAGGAAGCCAATCGGGCCGGTGGCCTCCCCCATGCTGGAAAGAACCAGGCTATCTTTGGGGCGCAGTCGGGAGAATGAAAAGCCGTTCCCGCCGCCGGTCTGTTGGATGAGAGCGGCGTCGCGCAAGGTCTGGAAGATGCCGCCCGCGCCACGGCCCATATCGTCCTCGATGGGGAGCACGAAGCAGGCGGCCAGTTGTCCCAACGGTGTGCCCGCGCCGGTGAAGGTGGGCGAGTTGGGAATAAAGCGCAGATGGGTGAGCAGCTGGTAGAAGATCGTCTCGGCCTGGGCGGGGTCTTCGCCCCATTCGGCCTCCACCGCGGCGATGTGCTGCGCCACCCGTTGGAACATCTCGCTGAGCGATTCGCCGGGTTCGCCTTGCGCATCCTTGCGCAAGTAACGCTTGCGCAAGACGGTCAGCGAGTTCTCCGAGAACTGCGCCGCCAATTCTTCTTCGGTCAGGGTAGTCTCTTGCACGGAATACATATCTGTCAGCCTCCTTGGAACGCAGAAAGATAGGGCTTCCCCATGTCAGCTGCGGATGCGCTAGGGGAGCTGCTGTTACTGATTGGAAACGAGGTTAGCTGTTACGCCGGCGGCGGAGCCGATCCATCTCAGCGCGGACGGCCTCCAGGTCGCTCAGACCCAGATAGACGATGGCGTAACGAATGTAGGCCACTTCATCGAGTTTGCGGAGTTCTTCGATGACCACATCGCCGATGAGTTGACTTTTGATTTCGGCGCGGCCCGTCTGCCGGATGGCATACTCGACCCGATCAACGATGTGATCAAGGTCTTGCATGGAGACCGGGCGGCGGGCGCACGCAATCTGTAGCCCGGAGAGGAGCTTATAGCGATCAAACTCTTCGCGGCGATTGTCGCGCTTGATGATCAGCGGGGTGTTCAACAGCGCGCGCTCAATGGTAGAGAATCTTTGTTGGCATTCTTTGCACTCACGTCGCCTGCGCATGTTGCCCTGCGTATCACGGCGTGTATCTACAACTTTAGTTTTAGTTGATTCACAATAAGGGCATTTCATCGACGTCCCCTTAGATATATTGGATACCCCTAGATGTAGTGGTTTTGCTTAGCGTTGGCACTACGATTAGTGATTTAGATTATAACACACTCTACAGGCTAAGACAAGCGTTTAAGGGGCGAATAACCTTAAAGTTTTACCAGTTTCGTATAGCGCGCGGCCTTGCGCTGAGATTTGCAAGTATAATCGCAACCCCCAGGTACTTGAAGGTGTGCTTGCTTTTTTGAATATTCGTTGTACAAACAAGCAAGCTGGTCTTGAGGAGGTAGGGTGCGATGAAAATGTTGGGTATTGATGTGGGTGGGTCTGGGATCAAGGGGGCGGTGGTGGATACAGAAACCGGCAAGCTGTTGACGCCGCGCTATCGTGTACCCACGCCGCAACCCTCGAAATCGCGCGCGGTGGCTGAGGCCGTGGCGACGGTGGTCGAACATTTCGCGTGGAAGCCGCAGCCGGTGGGTTATGGCTTTCCCGCTGTGGTGCAGCACGGGATCACGCGCACCGCGGCTAATATCCACAGGTCGTGGGTGGATGCGAACGCGGCGGCCCTTTTCGCTCAGGCGACGGGCTGTCCCGCGCGGGTGATCAATGATGCGGACGCCGCCGGGATCGCCGAGATGCGTTTCGGGGCAGGGCGGGGACAGTCTGGCGTGGTGCTGATTGTCACCGTGGGGACCGGGCTGGGGACGGCTCTGTTTACCGATGGCTACCTGGTTCCCAATACCGAATTGGGACACATCGAGATTCGCGGCAAGGATGCCGAGCGTCGGGCCACGGACGCGGCTCGCGTGCGCAAGGGCTATTCCTGGTCCAAGTGGGCGGCCCGCTTCGATGAGTATCTGCGCCATATCGAGCGCCTGCTCTGGCCCGATCTCATCATCGTGGGTGGGGGTGTGAGCAAGTCGGAGCGTTGGAAGAATTTCGCGGAGTATCTGACGGTTAAGACGCGCGTGGTGCCGGCCCAGTTGCGAAATGAGGCGGGCATTGTGGGGGCGGCGTTGGTCGCTGAAGCGTTGGCGGAGAGTCAGTAAAGGGCAAACAATGTCACAGACAATTCTGGTTGTGGATGACGAGCGTGAGCTGCAACGGGTGATCCGAGGGTATCTGGAGCAGGCGGGCTATCATGTCGTGACAGCAAGTGATGGGCAGGAGGCCCTCTTTGTGGCACGGGACGAGAAGCCCGCGCTGGTGGTGTTGGATGTGATGATGCCGAAGATGGATGGCCTGGAGTTCACACGCCTGCTCCGCGCCGAACAGCCCGAAGTGGCGATTATCATGCTCACCGCCCGCGTAGACGAAGTGGATCGCGTGGTGGGGCTGGAGCTCGGCGCGGATGATTACGTCACCAAGCCCTTCAGCCCACGGGAGTTGGTCGCGCGCGTGCGCGCAGTCCTGCGCCGCGTGCAGAGCGCGCCGCAGATGCCAACGGTGTTGCACGTCGGGGCGTTGCAGCTCGATCAAGAAGAGCGCCGCGCCTTCAAGAATGGGCGCTCGCTCGATTTGACGCCGACGGAGTTTGAGCTGTTGGCGGTCTTGATGTCCGCGCCACGACGGGCCTTCTCGCGCGCGGAGTTGCTCGAGGCGACACAGGGCGTCGCGTTCGAGGCGTATGAGCGCACCGTGGATGTTCACATCAAGAATCTCCGTCGTAAGGTGGAGGCGGACCCGGCCCACCCAGAGTACATCTTCACCGTGCGCGGGGTGGGGTATCGGCTCGAAGCGCCTGTTGAGAAGAGCGAGGGCGTGGAATGAGTCTCTATCAGCGTTGGGTGCTGGCCTTTGCCGTGGTGATTCTCATCGCGGTGGCGACGATTGCGCTGGTCGTGGGGGTGCAGGCCACGGATCAATTCCGGCGGTATGCGGCGGTCCACGGAGCAGCGGCGCAAAATCTGGCGGTGCGTCTGGGCAATTATTACGCGACCTACGGCAGCTGGGCGGAGGTGCAATTCTGGTGGCAGCAAACGTGGGCCAGCGAGTCACCTATGTCTGGGGAGCGGGGCGGGAGCGCCGGGCGCGGCAGCGGGCCGATGATGGGGCCGGCGCTTTCTTTCGTGGTGGCGGATGCTATGGGCCGGGTGGTACTCGATTCGGAGGGAACGCCAACGGGACGTTTGTCCGCCGCGAGATTGGCACAGGCTTCACCCATCGAAACGAATGGTGAGGTGGTGGGCTATCTGCTGATTCGAGCCAATGCGTGGGCTGCCGCTGCGAGTGGGCCGGAGGCGGCCTTCCTGGTGAGTTTGCGGTGGGCCTTGTTGCTGGGGGCGGCGGTGGCCTTCATCGCGGCGTTGGTTGTGGGGATGGTGCTGGTGCGCGGAATTGTGGCCCCGCTGCGACAGCTCTCCGACGCGGCGCAGGCGATTGCTGCCGGCGATTTGATGATCCGCGCGCCGGTGCGGGGACAGGACGAGATCGCGCAACTGGCGCAGAGCTTCAATCGGATGACTGAGAGTCTGGCGCTGGCGGAAACGGCGCGTCGCGCACAGACCGCCGACATCGCCCATGAACTACGTAACCCGTTGGCGGTCTTGCAAGCGACCTTGGAGGCGATCGGCGATGGTGTTTACGTTGCCTCGCCGGAGAACCTGCGCCCAGCGCTGGATCAAGTACACACCCTCAACCGGCTGGTGGAAGACCTGCGGCTGTTGGCGCTGGCGGATGCGGGGCAGTTGCAATTGCAGCGACGCGTGTTGGATTTGCGTGTCTTGCTGGAGCGGGCGGTGCGTGGCTATCGCGCGCGCCTGGAGGAGCGGGATGTGCGTTTGCAGTTGACGCTTCCCGATGTTTTGCCCCAGGTCTTTGCTGATACGGATCGGCTGCTGCAGGTGGTGAACAACAGTCTGGATAACGCCGCTCGCTATCTGCCGCCGGGGGCGCAGGTGCAAGTGCGGGCGTTCGCCAGCGACGCTGAGGTGGTGGTGCAGATTGTGGATGATGGCCCAGGCATTCCTGAGGCGGAACTGGCGCGGCTCTTCACACGATTCTGGCGTGGCGAGCGCTCTCGCAGCCGCGAGACGGGCGGCTCGGGGCTGGGGCTATCGGTGGCGCGGCGAATCATCGAGGCGCATGGTGGCTCTATAACGGCGTCAGCCACGCCCGGCGGCGGGCTGACGTTGACCTTTACGCTGCCTGTGATGGACAGTTCGGCGGCAGCGTAGGGCGCTCGCGCTAATCAGGCAGATGTCCGAATTCGCGGTGGCGATGCCATAGGCGATGCCACAGCGATTTAATTAAGAGGCGCATGGACTCCATGTGTCCGGTGGGTTTGCTCATCGGCGGCGTGGTGTAGGTGGTGAGGGGCAGCAACTCCGGGTAGTAGACATGTGCCATAACCGTGCCCATGTCCTCATAGGTTTCCTGATGCTGCTGACTTGGCATCCCCTCGATGCTCCCACTGAGCTCTTGGAATTCCGGCGTCAGGAGAATGTATTCGCTGGCCCCGATGCTGTTTTTGAGCCACCGATGGGCCAGGATGACCGGTTCCCCGGCGAGCTCCTCGAAGTTGCGGATGCGCTTGATCAGCACCTCTCCATAATGCAAGAAGGCTTTGAGTTGGAGCGCGTCAATCTGGCGACATGCGGTGCAGGGACAGCCGCCCTCTGCCGCGTCAATGAGATGTTGTTGTTTGTGCTTGAAGGCGTTGAAGAATTGCTGCACTTGCTTGAAGATGTCTTGGGCAGCCTGGGTGGGGTTGGCGCTAATCTCTGCGTAGAGCAAAGCCGCATCGCCCTCCAGCTTGTTGAGCGTGAGAGGATATTCCGCCGTATCAATGACGGCTTCCAGAAGCTCGGTGATGATCTGTTCGGCGTGGATGATGCAGGCCTGGTGGTATTGTAGGAAGTGGGTGTAGCCGCTGATGTCCACAAGTACGATGGCAATCTGTTTGAGCTCCATTGCGTTATCCTTTGCTGTTAAATCAGGCTGCTGTATGGGTTGCGCCGCATTTCCAGCAGGTGTCAAAGTGGAGAGGATGAACTTCGCCACATTCCGTACAGGTCCAGGACTCCTCTGTCTCAGGTTCAGTATACAGCTCTGCGATGATCTCGCGAGCTGTCTCTGCATCCTCGGTGTTGACCCAGAGGCTCGGTACGTCCATTGGCCCGCCGCCGCGTATGACAAAGAGCCCTTCATCCTTGATCATCGTTTGAATGTGAGCCTGTTCAAGTAGCCCTTTGATAAAGTGCGCCTCTGCCGGATCGCGGGCAACATAGACCTTTTCCATGTGTGGTTTCCCCTTTTAGCCGATCTTGGCTTTCTCTGGTATATCAGCCGTCTGCTTGTAATATGAGTATATGTTACCCTCATCGTAGACTTTGCGCAAGGTTATGTCCGTAATGGCTTCCCACTTGACCAGGCGGATCTTATCCTCTTCGATTTCGATGGCGGTCAAGCCGTCGGTGTAGAGACCGCACCCGGCGTTGAAGTAGCAGGGGCGCAGCGAGGCTTCCGAATCGAGTGGCGCGATATTGCGCCCTCGCTTTTTCTCCTCGTCGAGTTGTTCCTCTAGTTCTGCGATGCGGCGCAAGTTGTCCTCAATTGCCACCGTGGGGGTCTCTGGGTGAAGGTTTTGGATTTTTAACTGTTTGATCTTCTGTTTGAGTACCTCGCTGTAGACGCGGGCCGCAAAAATTGCGCGATGTGTATGCCCACAGATGATTAGCGCGTGGTTGTCTCTGGCCCATTGGTAGAAGACCTGTTCGTACTTCTTTGTGATCTGCGATTTGGTGGCGGATTTGTGGCTGTAAAGCCCGCTCCACTTGAAGAAAGGTTCCACATAGGAAAACAGTCGGACAAAGAAGCGGCTGAACCAGGTGGCCTTGTCGGAGGCGAGACAGCCTTGATGCCCATGCACTAGCAGGCAGATGGGCGTGTCATCGGCGGCCACGAATTTGAGCGCCTCCGGCGCGCAATAGCCCACCGTGTCCCCGGTGATGGGATCCACGAGTCCGCGCCATTCCAGATCGTGATTGCCGTAGACGCGCAGCGCCTTCCCAGGGCCAAGGTCGCGCAGTTGTTGGTAGATGGTGGCGTCATAACGCGCGACGATGTTATCAAGATCGAATTGCCAGAACTCCTCGATGTCGCCCAGGAGGATCGCAGTGTAATTATCCAGCTGATAGTAGTTGAGCGCGTCTTTAAGCACCTCTTCGTTATCTCGGAAGTCATCGGCGGCGTTGCCATCGCCTAGATGGAGATCGCTGAAGATGACGTAGCGCTGCCCATTCAGGGGTAAGCGGGGTGTGGTGGGGCTATCCCAGAGTTCATCCAGGCGTTGGCGGGTCAAGGCAACATTTTGGGTCATCTCAGTTTCCTCCATCAATAGCTCGCAACGTGCGTTTAACCCAGTTTTGGGGGCGCGAGGGGATCGTCCTCGCCCTCCAGCCAGCTGAGCTTCAAGAGCACCTTGTGGCGCGTTCCCTTGCGTCGCTGACGTTGGGTGACTTTCACCTGGAGCTGTACGGTTTCTGGCAGCGTAATAGCGATGTCTTCGCCGAGTTGTTGAAAGACGATCTCTCCCGTGGCGATCTTGTCCGCAAGTTGATGGAAGAATTCGCTTAATTGAGTCTGATCGGGGCGGCTCTTGCTTTTCATTCGGACCTGTTTTTTACGCATGTGATACCTCCTCGTTTAGCTATCCGAGCTTGCGCTTATATTTTACCCGCTAACTTGAGTTCGGGCAACTATGATGGCAGCGGAAAAATCCCGCATTTGCCTAATAGAGGGTCTGGATTAAAATGTCAGTAGCAGGAGGAGAAAATCCATGATGTCTCGCGGTCTTGTTTGGCGCGGGGCCTTGGTCTTGTTGCTGTTGCTGATGCTGGTCCCCCCTACCAGTGCGCAGGAGCAAGGCCCAGATCCCGTGCTGGAAGCTATTGCCAGGATGCCCACCAGTATGAAGGTGGGGCAGTTGGTGGTGGTTTCTTTCCCCGATACCGCGCTGACAGAGGATGCCGAAATCGCGGCGCTGATTCGCGAGTATGGCATTGGCGGCGTAATCCTCCAGCCGGGCAACGGCAACTTCGGAGCCGAGGGACGTATCGCGCCGGCTGATTTCATCTCGATGACCAATCAGCTCCAATCCTTGGCCTGGGCTGCGACCCAAGAGCTGCTGCTGGCTGACTTATTACCCACGGATATATCCGATGAGTGGCTGTCCACCGATTTGCGTCCGGGCGACCCCGCCAATCCTGTGCCTCTGCCGTATGCCTCTTCGTACCTGCCGATGTTTATCATGGTGGAGTCGGAGGTGGCCGGCTTGCCAATCACCTCCTTTGTTTCTGGTACGACGACGCTGCCCAACTTGATGGCTTTGGGCGCAACCTGGAACCCGGCATTATCCAAATCCGCCGGTGAGGTTTTGGGGCAGGAGCTTAGCGCGCTGGGGGTAAATTTTCTGCTGGGGCCTGATCTGGATGTGCTCTACGTGCCCAATCCCGGCAGCGCCTTTGATCTCGGAACCCAGTCATTTGGCGGCGATCCATTTTGGGTGGGCGAGATGGGGCGCGCCTATATTGACGGGTTGCATCAGGGGAGCGCCGCGCGGTTGGCCGTCGCGCCCCGGCATTTCCCGGGCCTGGGGAGCGCCGACCGTCCGCTGGAAGAGGAGCTCCCGACTGTGCAACGCGCCCTGGCGCAGCTCCAACAGATCGAGTTAGCGCCCTTCTACGCGGCGGCGGCTGGCGATCCGGGTATCGAAGGGGTGGCGGATGCGTTATTGGTGACGCATATCCGCTACCGGGGCTTCCAGGGCAACATCCGCCAGTCAACGCGCCCCATCAGCCTCGATCCGCAGGCGCTTCAGCTCGCGATGGAAGCGATCTTGCCCTGGCGAGAGGGTGGGGGCGTGCTCATTGCCGATAACTTGGGGCTGCCTTCGATCCATCAGTTGTATGATCCGAGTGGCACCTCGTTTAGCAAGCGGCGTGTGGTGCAGGATGCCTTCAGCGCCGGCAACGACCTGGTCATTCTGGATCGCTTTTCAGCGGAAGATAGTTGGGCGATGCACTTCAGCAACATCCGCGATGTCTTGGATTATCTGGCGCAGCGCTACGAGAGCGACCCCACCTTCCAGGCGCAGGTGGATGCGGCGCTTTATCGTATCGTCAGCCTCAAGATGCGGCTCTATTCCGATTTCTATGCGAGCGCCGGACAGCGGGACATACCGACTGCGCTAGAGATGTTAGGGCAAGGCCAGAGCGTCACCACCGCTGTGGCGATGGCGGCGCTGACCAGAATCTCACCCTTTTCCGATGATCTTCTCCCCACGCCGCCGCAAGAGCGCGCGCGGATTGTCATCTTTACCCAGGAGTATCCTCTGATGGTTACGCCAGGTGCGGAGCCACGGGCGCGGCTACCGCTTGAGCTTATTCGCCAAACTGTGCTCCGCTTGTATGGGCCTGAGGGGACCGGCCTGGTGCGCGAGGGGTTGGTGCAACAGTTCTCGTTTGCCGAGTTGTCGCGGGCGTTAAATGCCTCCCCGCCGCTTGACCCTGATTCGTCGGTCATCTCTGTGTTGACAGCGATGGAGCAGGCGGATTGGTTGATCTTTGGTACAACCAGCCTCGACCCCGCCGATCCGGATGCCTGGGCGTTGAAGACCTTTCTGGCGCAGCGGGCCACCCAGATTAGAGGGCAGATCGTGGTCCTCTCCTTTGGGCCGCCCTACGAGCTGGATAGCACTGAGATCAGCAAGGTGGATATTTTCTACGCGCTGTATAGTCCCACCTTGGCATTCGTCGAGGCTGGGGTGCGCGCGTTGTTCCGCGATCTGGTAGCCACCGGGGCCTCGCCCGTTAATATACCCGCGCTGAACTACAATCTGGCGTTACAGACCATGCCCAATGCTGAGCAGGTTATCTCATTGGACATCGTGGATGCTGATGGGGAACCGCTGTTGCCAGCCGATATTCGTCACAATGATGTGATCTACCTGCGCACGGGAGTGATCGTCGATCATAATAATCATCCCGTCCCTGATGGGACGCCGGTATTGTTCACGTTGACCTATTTGCAGGAAGGTGTGGAGCGGCGGATTACGTCAGAGACGGAGCAAGGTGTCGCGCAGACGATGGTGACGCTGGATCGTGTGGGGCAGATGGACATCACGGCGCAGTCGGAGCCGGCGCCGCCCTTCTTCCATTTGCAGCTGACCATTCGAGAGGAGCAGACGGAGCTCGTGATCGCTATCACGCCGATGCCAACCCCTACACCGACTCTGGAGCCGGACGTGGTCGAGCCTAAACCGCCCACGAGGGTATTGCCTGAACCGCTGTATTTGCCGCGTCCCGATGGGCTGCTGTTTTTGGGATGGAGCTTGGGGGGCGGATTGTTGACTGTGCTAGGAGCGTTTGCTTACGCGCGGGAGCGGCGGCGCAAGCTGGTATCGCTGCTGCGCCTGGTTCTGATCTGCAGTCTGGCAAGTGCGACGCTCTACGTATTTTCCATGATGATGTTGCGTTGGTTCGCGTCCGCCTGGCTCTATCCATTGGCAGGGCGCGAGTATTGGATGGGGGTCGTGGTCTTGTTGGGTGGCTTGTTAGGTTTTGGCGCGGATGCGACGATGCGGGCTGCGCGCAAATCCCCCAGATTTAGAGGGGGGTGATGAGAATCGCTAGCACTATGAGCGTGACGAGGGCGATGATTAAAGGGAGATTCGCCTGTAATGCCGTTTGCCACTCTTGAGCGTCGAGGTTGGGCGGCGTGATGGGGAAGATGAAGCCGGGCCGCTCAAGGGCCTCGCGGAACATTTCGATGGTTTGCGGACGTTCGTTGGGATGCAATGCCAGCGCGGCGATGATGATGCGCTCTATGTGTGGGGCGATCTGGCTGTTGATCTCACGCGGGGGAATCAGGGCGTCGGGATTGAGAAAGCGCTCGCGGGCGGTGGCTGGCGGTTTGCCCGTGAGCAGGTGATAGAGCGTGGCACCGAGGGCGTAGATGTCGCTGTGAATGCCGGTGTGCGCATCATCGCCGCCATATTGCTCTAAGGGCGTGTAAGCTGCTGTCCCACGTCCCTGGATCACGGTCACGGTGCGGGATTCGTCATTAGTGAGCAGTTTGACCAGCCCGAAGTCCACCAGCTTGATGAGGCCCGAAGGCGTCAGTTTGATGTTGGAGGGCTTGATGTCGCGGTGTAGGATGGGTGGCTCTTGGGCGTGCATATAGGCGAGCGCATTGCAGAGCTGGTGCACCCAGTCGAGGACTTGCTTTTCGGAAAGGGGATGCTGGGCGATGCGAGCATCATCAATGAGGGTGCGCAAATCGTGACCGGGCACAAAGTCCATAATCAGGTACTCGCGCCCATCTTGTGTGAAATAGTCAGAGACTTTAGGCAAATTGGGATGATCTAGCCGGGCGAGCACTTCGGCTTCGCGGCGAAACTGTTCCTGTAGTTGTGTGACGAGATCGGTGCTCATGTCTGCGCTGGGGGCGATCTCTTTGACGGCACAAATCCGCCCAGGTAACAGCATGTCCTCGGCGCGATAAACCGCTCCCATACCACCCTGTCCGATGGGGCTGACAACCGTATACCGTTCTTTGAGAACGGTCTGTGCTTCGAGCAACTTCGCCATAGTTGCTATGATAAAGCCAGTGGGCGAGATGTCAAGGTGTTAGGAGAAGGGAAAGGATAAGACGTATGGATAATAATGTTCCCTTGTTGGTGATGTATGAGGGCAAGTTGGCCGGGCAGCGCTGGCCTTTGGATAAGGAGCGCATCACAGTTGGCCGCGCGGTGGATTGCGACATCGTGCTGCCCGACCGCCAGATTTCCCGCTATCACATGCAGATCGAACGGGACGCAAGCGGCTATTTGTTGCGGGATTTGGGCAGCAAGAATGGTACTTTTGTAGATAATGAGCCTGTACGTGAACATCCCTATCGTTTGCATGATGGTGATGAGATCGTTTTGGCAAGCGTGGTGCGCTTTGGCTTTGTGGCCGGGGACGCGACACTGCCATTGGAAGAGCCTGGTCTGCCGCTGGTACGCCTCGAGGTGGATGCGCATACCCGGCGGGTAAGTTTTGGCCGCCGGGTGCTCGATCCGCCCCTTTCCCCAGCGCAGTTTAGTCTGTTGCAGCTCCTGGTTGAGTCGCATGAGCGCGTGGTGACGCGCCAGGATGTCATCGAAACCGTGTGGCCAGATGCTATTGGTGGTGTGACGGATCAGGCGGTGGACGCGCTGGTCTATCGGCTGCGGGAACGGTTGGCGGATTTGGACCCCGATCACAATTACGTCATTACAGTACGAGGACATGGATTTCGTTTTCAGCCACAAGAGGCGCAACATTTCGCGTAGTCATAAAAAAACAATAAATCCAGGTATTTCCCTTTTTTCTTGTAATGAAAACTGACTACGCGAAATACAGCCGCCTTGTCCATTGTAAAAAATTGGTTACAATAGCAACTTGTGAAAACTGATAGATTTCGTGTCGTCATCAAATCATACGCACCAACATTCCTTTGGGGACTGTTGGCGCTCTTTGTAGGGTTGGGGTTGGGCGTGAGTCTCATCAATCCGCTTTTTGAATCCACAGATGAAATCCGCCATTACCGCTACATCCGCTACCTGGTTCTGGAGCGAGCTCTGCCTATCCAGGGGAGGGAGGTCATCCGCACCCAAAGCCACCATCCGCCGCTTTACTATGCATTGAGCGCGCTCGTTAGCGGATGGCCGCCTACTTCACACACCGCACAGTACGAACATCCCCTAAATCCCTTCTGGGGGTATCGCAATTGGGAGCCAGGCGTTGATAACAAATTGCAGTACTTACACACACCTGCGGAATCTCTCCCCCGCGCCGATGAATTTTTCCCCGCCTATCTGGCGCGTTGGCTCAACGTCCTCTTTGGCGCGCTGACGCTCTTTTGCGCCTATCAGCTCGGGCTGCGCGTATGGGACGACGCGGGCGTGGCGCTCGCAACAGCGTTTATGGTCGCGTTCAATGCGCAATTCGTCTATCTCAGCGCGGCAATGAACAACGATATCCTCGCTGCGCTGCTGGGCACATTTGTCCTATGGCTTTGCGTGATGTTCCTGCAACGCGAAACGCCCGGCTGGCGTTGGTTACTGGCGCTCGGATTGGCTCTGGGCATCGCCGCGCTGGCGAAAGTCCACCTGCTCATCATGGGCGCTGTCATCGCGTTGACACTGTTGCTCAAGGTGCTACCGTTGCTTTCCGGCCCGCGCTCCGAACGCGACCTACGCTCAGCCGCGACACAATGGCTGCTGGGAATGGGATTTGTACTGCTGTCCGGCGCACTCGTCTCCGGTTGGTGGTTCTGGCGCAACGTGCAGCTCTATGGCGACCCGCTCGGCATGACCGCACTCAATGAGCTTTGGGGTGGGCGCCCCGCTGCGGGCAACTGGTGGGCCTTGCGCCAGGGCTTGCCCTACCTGTGGGCCAGCCTGTGGGGGCGCTTCGGCTATGGGCAAATCCCACTGCCCGACGTGGTCTATGGGGGTCTCCTGGTCTTCTGCCTTGTCGGATTTCTGGGATACCTTCGCCGAGGGGAAACTGTTCTCCCTTGGGCCGAGATGACGTTGCTGGGGACCACTGTGCTGCTCTTCACTATAGTTGTCAGCTACTACATTCTGATCCAGCCGGCGGGCGCGATGGGACGCTTTCTTTTCCCGGCGCTGCCGGCCTTCGCCGCGTTGATCGCGGGCGGCTGGGCGCGTTGGCTGCGCCACGGCGCGCTCACCGCCTGGCTGATGGGCCTCTCGCTAGGTGCGGTGCTCTGCTACGCCTTGGGCGGCGTGCTCTGGCCCGCGGTGCGCCCACCGGCGACGGCTACACCGCCCTTCCCAGGGGAACCCATCTCCATACAAGTAGGCGATGTGGCCC
>DAOTXC010000173.1:0-4998 GCA_034435555.1 Anaerolineae bacterium | reverse complement strand
GCCAAATGTGATGTTGCCCTTAGTATTGACGATGGGCCACAATGAGATGATGCCATCGAGTCGCACGCCACGCCCCTGCCGCGCAAAATGCAAAATCGCATCTTGCAGCGTCTCCAAAACATCACAGACCACGCGCTTCTCCAACCCGCTGCGCTCAACGATGAAGTCTGCGACCTCACTCATGTGCGCTGTCTTATCCCGTTCAATTTTGGGGCCATACCGCCGATAGGCCTGAATTATCTTTGCCATATATGCACCTCCTCAAGTAACATTAATTCGCTATTTATCCAACGTCCCATCAAACCAATTTACGCACCAGCTCTTGGGAAAAGGTCTCGATGGATTGCGAGAGAGGCAGCCATTGGATCAATTGCCTCTCGAACTGCTGCGACTCACTGTACCCCAGCGCCAGTCGCACCATCTCGATGCCGGAACCGCCCGTTGCTACCAGCCCCCCCTGATCAATCACCTGACGTAACAAAAGATGGACCCTTGGGTCGGCTCCCAGTCGGGATAGGCTATACTCATCACCCGGCAGCATGACCAACCGCACGGTCTTGACGTCCAGCGAACGGGAGAGATCGGTCATGTTCAAATCGGGCATCACCAGAATGCCGTGCGCTCCTCGGATGAATCCCCCGGTCAACCCCACGCTCTTCACACATACCCCCGCCTGACGGAGGGTGCTCAATACCACAATCGCCTCGACTTCCTCGAAATCGTCAGCGAGTAAGACCAGCGAGCAATAAAGCGGTAATGATGTCGTATTCACACATCCACTCCTTCCCTGCAACCGCTGCAGCGATGTCACCTTATCACCATAGCATAGTTCATCTGTGGCGAGCTATCTGTTAGCTGTGAAAATCTGTCGGTTTCTACAGCTAACTGGTAGCATAACGCCTCGTATTTCTAAAAACCCGGACATGCGCCGGCATTGGTCGAGCAGCCGCCCAGCGGAAGTGGAGAATACGCCACAGATTCGCGCGTCATGGGCGCGGGCAACAACAATGCCACCAGCAATGCAGCTGTAACGATGAGCTTTTTAAGGCCGGACATCTATCGTCTCCTTTCTTGCGATTGAAAGTGAGACGCAGGGCCCTCCAGCGGCGCGCGAGCGCGCCATCCGGCTTCGAAGACGTCCGCTTTGAATAAGTTAAACGACTAAGTGCGCACTACTTATATCGAATTACACCTCATCTGTGATGGCACACCGGTTGCCTGCACATCTCTGCAATGGTCGGCATGGAACTGGAAAACCCTGAGGAAACCTGTGATAAGCTGTGGCTTTCTGTGACTTGGGCCGCTGCGGAGCGGATAAATTTGCCAATGGCCCAAGCGATGCTATCATTAGCATGAACTCTAAATAGCAACCTAAACAGGTGACAAGTATGGCAGATGCACAACCCAAAATGCCGACGGATTTTCCCCAACAGCTCCGCCAGGCGCTCAATAATTGGCATACACAACAGGCCGGCGAGATTTTTTCCGCGCTCCTGCTGGCGCAGGCCGCCGCCGAAAAAGCACCGCAGCAATCCGCGCCTTTGCTGCGCAATCAGATTCTTCACGAAGGGTTGCTGCAACTTGAACAGCTCGACGCTGCCGCCGCTGAATTGCTCCGCTGGCGTTTCCTTGATGGGAACACCGCCCGGCAGGTCGCCCATCGGCTCAACTACACCGAAAACATCGTCTATCAGCGCCAACGCGCCGCCATTGAAACGCTGGCGCAGTTGCTGTGGACGCGCGAGCTCGAGTTGCGCGAGGCCCGCGCCCAGCGCATCACCGCGCGCTTTCCGTCGCGGACGTATACCCGGCTCTTCGGCATCGCTGCGCAGCAGGCAACCCTGCGCAGCAAGCTGCTCTCGCCCAACGCCCCCTGGCTGATCGCGCTGGAAGGCATGGGGGGCATCGGCAAGACTACGCTGGCCGACGCCCTCGCGCGCGAGCTGGCCCACGAGCTCCACTTCCACGAGATCGCCTGGGTCAGCGCGCGCCAACGGCTCTTTCAGCTCTCCGGCAGCCTTGCCACGGCCTCACGCCCCCCCAGCCTCACCCTCGCCGAGGTGCTGGACGAGCTTATCGAACAGCTCGACCTGAGCGGGTTGCAACGTCAGCCCCAAGCGCCGAAGCTACAGGGACTTAAGACCTTCCTCAAGGAACATCCCTGCCTCCTCATCATTGACAATCTCGAGACTGTCGCTGACTATCGGGGATTGGCCCTGCAACTGCGCGAGTTGCTCTCGCCCAGCAAGTGCCTGCTCACCACCCGCTACTCGCTGCGCGGCGAGGCGGGCATCTACATCCATCCCCTCACCGGCCTGCCCCTTGAGGACACCCTGGCGCTCGTCCGCTACGAGGCGGAGCTCCAGGGCCTGCACGATCTGGTCGCCGCGACTGATGCTGAACTGACCGCTATCCATCAAGCGACCGGCGGCAATCCGCTCGCTGTCAAACTCGTCATCGGGCAGACCCACACCTTCCCCTTGGGGGCGGTGCTGCAACAGCTGGAGCAGATGGCGGGGCAGCCCACCGAGAATCTGCTCACCTTCATGCACCACGCCGCATGGGAGGCGCTCCCCACGAATTGCTGCCAGGTCGCGCAAGCCCTGACCCTGGTTCCCGCTAGTGGCGGGGAATTGGAGCAGCTCGCTGCCGCTGCCGCCCTCTCCGCTGGCGAGACCGCCGACTGTCTGGCCCGATTGGCGCAATACTCCCTCATCATCGTGCGCGGCGACCTGCAAACGCGCCGGTACGCGCTGCACCCGCTCACGCGCCACTTCATCCTCCAACAGAGTGCTAGCGCCCTCGCTGCCCTGGACTGATGCAAAGGATCATCCTCAACAACGCGCGCTATTGGCAGACGCGCCTGGAGGTTGCGCAGACCGTGGCCCTCACCGAAGCCGACCTGCGCACTGCGGCGATGGCGCTGGAGGCGCTCTTCACCATCATGCCGGCTGGCTTGGCGGCGGCCTTCGAGCTGACCAAGACGCTGCATCCCCACATGAAAACGCGGGGGTATTGGGAGGAATGGGAGACGTTCCTGGATGAGCTCATCCGGCTGGCGCAACAATATGCGCGCCCGCGAGAGGAGATGAGCTTGCGGACGCGCCAGGGCGAGATTCAATATCAGCGAGGACGCTACGCTGAAGCGTACCAGAGTTATCGCCGGATCTGGCGGCTCTACGCCGTGACCGGCGACCGACGCAATTACGCGGTGGCGCTCTCCAATTTGGGGGAGATGAGCCGCCTACGGGGGCAACTGTGGCGCGCGCGGGTGCTCACCGAATCCGCGCTGGCCGAATTTGCCGCCATTGGGAACGCGCTGCGTCAGGCCTACACCGAAAATCACCTGGCGATGGTCTACCTCAATCTGCAAGAGTGGGACGCCTCCGAAGCCCATTTTCTACAGGGATTGGCGCTGCTCGCGCCGGAGGAGCAACAGGCGCGGGCCTATCTCCATCAGAATCTGGGACTGCTCTACATGACCACGCAGCAGTTCGAGAAGGCGCAGGAGACATTCCGGCAGGCGTTGGCGCTCTACCAGGCGCTCGGCGACGAGGCCAGCGCGGCCCAGATTTACAGCAATTTGGGGAATCTCTATCAAGGCGTGGGACTGTTCGCTGAGGCGGAGGAGGTCTGCCGCCAGGCGGAGCGCATCCTCAAGCGGATCAACGATGGGCTGAACCTCGCCCGCGCCCGGCACAATCTGGGCATGGCCTGCGCGGGGCAGCGCCGTTGGGACGAGGCCGAACGCTGCTTCCAGCAGGCGCTCGCCCATTGGCGCGCCCGCGAGGATCGTTGGAACATCGCCAACACGCTGGTGGAGCTGGGGAATCTCTACCTGGCCCAGGGGCAACGCGCGCGCGCCCATCTCTGCCTGGAAGAGGGTGAGGCGCTCATCCGCGACCAGGGTGCGCCCTGGTACGTGCAGCTCCGCGCGGAGTTTGCGGAGCTGCGGCAGCGGTGGGGCGGATGAGACAAAAAAAGCCCCCGGTCGCCACGACCGAGGGCTACAAATCCTCGCGCACCTACACGATCACCTGCGCCGCTGGATCGAAATCGGGTTCGGGATAGGCCATCTCCAGCCCCTTCAAAGTCTCCACCAGCACCGTGCCGATTACCAGATTGCGGTACCATTTCCGGTTTGCCGGCACGATGTACCACGGCGCCCACGGCGTACTGGTTCGGCTCAGCACCGCCTCATACGCCTCCTGATAATCCTCCCACAGCGCGCGATCTTTAAGGTCGCCGGGGTTGAATTTCCAATGCTTATCCGGGCGCGCCAACCGCTTTTCAAGTCGCTCCCGCTGCTCGTCCTTGCTGATGTGCAAGAAGAACTTCAGGATCGTCGTTCCCTCATCTGCCAGCAGCTTCTCGAAGGCGTTGATGTGCTCGTAGCGCCGCGCCCACACCTCCGGCGGGACCAATCCCTTCACCCGCACCACCAACACATCCTCGTAGTGACTGCGGTTGAAGATAGTGATCTCGCCCCGGCCTGGCGTTTGTTGGTGGATACGCCATAGATAATCGTGCGCCAGCTCCTTTGGTGTCGGAACCTTGAAGCTCGCTACCTTCACGCCTTGCGGATTAACCCCCCTGAAGACGTGGCGGATCACGCCATCTTTGCCTCCTGTATCCGTCGCCTGCAATACCACCAGCACCTTGTGTTTCCCCTCGGCATAGAGCAACTCCTGCAATGCCCCCAGCCGCGCGTTTAGCTCCTTCAACACCGGGCGCGACTGCTTCTTTTTGCCATCGAAGGCCGCGTGCTCTTGAGGGTCCCATTGCGTGAGATCAATCACTGCTTCGGGTGCTACTCGATACCTATCCATGTATGTCCTCCTGCATTTGTGTGCCTGATCAACTCTCGCGGGGCTTATCTTCAATCTCCGCGATCAACATTACGGGATCACCCTCGCCATAAATCACCTTGAGCAATCCTCCCAGATAGCGATCCAACGTGCGGACCGCCGGATAGATCGCATTGCGGATCAGATTGGT
>DAOTXC010000172.1:0-2054 GCA_034435555.1 Anaerolineae bacterium | reverse complement strand
AAAACAGCCGCGCGGTGCGCAGTCCGCAGCAGGTACGCTCACGGCTCCCTATAAAATAGCCGTCGTAAGACAGGTTGGCAACCTGTCCTACATTTTCATCCTCGGTGGTGTGCCGCAGGAACATGATGACTCCTTCATCAATATCCTCGGGATACGGGTGGCGGTCTCCCTGGTTAAAGGTGTTGAATGTTGAGTTCTGCATTTCTGAATCCTGGAGGGAGGGTTTGAACTGTCCTGCTAACACGTTCTTAATGTTCTCTTAACGCTTTTGTAGTATAATTATAGTAGATCCCTTAGATTTCGCCGGGCAATGGAAAACTTATCACCCTTTACATATGATTATATGATTTGGGGGAGAGTCTCAGAACAAAGTAACCTAAGTTCCAAGAGGATAGCATCTCCATCGGATAAAGGCCTACCCACTGGGTAAGATCCCAAGAGATGTTATCATTGCATGTTCCCCGGTTTTACAAATTGTTTTTTTGTGATAGACTATTATTAATGGGTTATTAGCTGGCTATCTTTAAGTCGGACTTTTATTGTAACCCTGGTTTAGCTGGAAACGGAGATGAAAGGAAGTACCTTATGGGATCAACCACTCGTATATTCAAGTATCTGTTCATTCTTGTTTTATTGGCATTGCTCGGTGGGTGGGGATTGATGTGTGTTGCGCCTGTGGCTGCCGGGATCACGCCAACGCCAACACCGACCTTTACGCCAACCGCGACGCCAACTGCAATCCCCACGGCTACGCCAGTTCCACAGCCTACGCCAACCGCTGTCCCTGAGCCGACTATGACCCCTACGCCTATCCCTATCTTGCCTGAGGCGGGCGGTGCTGTTGCTGCACCCTGGTTGTGGGGGTGGGCTTTGTTATTTGTGATGAGTCTGGCGTTGTTGGGCATGATTCTATGGCGCAAGCGCGCCTGATGGCGCGACGCTCTGCGGGGATTGCCCATGAGTAGGCGCTTGTGGTTGGCGTTGCTGACCCTCACCATCGCGTTGCTGGTGGGGGGCATCGTGCTGTGGCTGTTGAATAGACCCACGCGCCCTTTGCCGCCGACGTTGCCGGTGGATCAGCCACCAGCGCCTGTGGTGCGTCAAGCGTCTCCAGTGCCAGAGGAGGACATCGCTGCCTGGATCAACCGCAACCCGGTGCCTCGAGCCGCCCTCATGCAACGGCAAGCTGTGGATCGTGCGCTCAACACGCTGTTGGGCCTTCCCACAGATGATGAAGCGACCAGCCTGGATCGGCTGCTCAACGAGGCGTTGGTGGTGCAAGCTGCGCAGGCCGCTGGATTTACGGTTTCGCCTGAATTCGCGCTTGCTGAGCGCAATGCGCTGCTGGCCGCTTATGGCAAATCCGAAGCGGAGCTGGATGCCGCATTGCAGGCCGAGGATCTGTCGTTGACTGCTTTCGATGCGTATTTTATGCAGCTGCTGACCGTGCGGGATTTTACCGCCATACAGGCCGCCGCGCAGGGCATCACGTCCGAAGCCTACATCTTGGGCTTGCGCGAAGCCAACGATGTGCAGATTGCCGCGCGCGGGATGGCTGCCGCGTCTACGGCAACGATCCCGCCGGAACCCCCGGCAACACTTCCGCCGACGCTGGCCCCCACCGCCACACCGACCCCGCTCCCCACGCCCGATGAGCCGCGCGGGGTAGCTAACGGGCAGCGCGCGCCAGATTTCACCCTCACCACGCTAGAAGGAAATTCGCTCACGCTTGATGCGCTGCTGGGCCAGCCGGTGGTACTCAGCTTCTGGGTCACCTGGTGCGGGCACTGCCGGGCGCAGACGCCACTGCTGGTGGATGCGCACACGCGCTATGGCGCGGATGTGCATTTCGTGGGCGTCAATGTGCGCGAGGCTCAAGACGCAGTGCAGAGCTATATGACCGGGCAAGGCATTGCTTACCCCATAGTGCTCGATGCTGATGGTGCGATTGCGCAACTATATCAAATTTCGGGATTTCCCACCACCTATTTTTTGAACGCCGAAGGTCGCATTGTGGCCCGGCAGATTGGACAATTGAACCCCCAGATATTCGA
>DAOTXC010000171.1:0-3015 GCA_034435555.1 Anaerolineae bacterium | reverse complement strand
AGCATTCCCGTAGGCGCCGATATCGAGGTGCTCCCCAATACAGTAAGCGCGGTTGCTCAGTGTGAGCAACCGGTCATCCGGGTCTTGTATCAGCAGGCCGACTACCTTATTTTTACCTATCGTATTGGCTTGCGGGATACCAACAGCCAGTGCACGTTGCTTGACTGGCAGACCCACTTCCGCCAGCCACGCCAGGAGTAAGCACAAACTATGCAGCAGGCAGTTGGTTTAACCGATACCGGTCGCACACGCGATCATAACGAGGATGCTTACTGGTTGCCCCATCCGGCGCATCTGGATGTAACCGTGCTGGCGCGCTATGGCGCGCTCTACCTGGTGGCCGATGGGATGGGTGGGCATCAAGCGGGCGAGGTCGCCAGCGAGATGGCGACCAGGCTAATTCCCCGTGCCTTCTATGCTGACCCGGATCCCGACCGGGGAGCAGCCCTCGTGCGCGTCATCCAGCGCGCCAATGCAGAGGTCTGGCAGACGGCCCAGCGCGAAAGCGACCGCGCCAAGATGGGCACGACGCTGGTGGCAGCGCTGGCGCAGGGGAACCGTGTTACCATCGCGCACGCGGGCGATAGCCGCGCCTATCTGTGGCGCAGAGGCGAGCTTCACCGTCTGACGGAAGATCATACTTGGGTAAACGAGCGGCGTCTTGAGGGGATTCTCACGGCTGAAGAAGCCGCGCACCATTCATTACGTCATGTCATCACCCGCTCGCTAGGGGAGAAGCCGCAGCTTGAATTGAGTGTCGAAGCTCATGCTGTGCAGCCGGACGACCTGTTGTTGTTATGCTCCGACGGCCTTTCAGGTGTGCTTTCAGAAGCGGAGATCGCGCGACGGTTGGAAACGCTGCCGCCAGAACAGGCCGCGTCCGCGCTCATACAGGCCGCGAACGCCGCTGGCGGGCCGGATAACATCACTGTTATCATCGCACCATTGGCAGCCCCGCCCGCTGCGCCTCCCCCTGCTACTGCGCCGGCAGCGGCTCCTTCTCGCACTGTCCCCCGCTCCCGCGCGCCGTTTGTGCCGCTTCTGGTAGGCGCATTGTTACTCTGCGTTCTCAGCCTGCTCGCCGCCCGGGGCTTATCCAGGCAAGCGTACAAGCTTCTCTTTCCCGCCCCCACAATACCTATAGCGACACCTACGCTTACAGTGACACCCACGCCCACACCTATCCCCACGCCCACACCTATCCCCACGCCCTTGTCGCCGCTGCCAGAGAATTATTTAGGTACGCCAATTCGCGTAGCCTCTCAAGGCAGCGACCGTTGGGCTGAATTGATCCGCCGTTTCTATCTGCCGGAGGGGTATTTTTCTTGGTTGATGGAGCTGTTTTCGCCTTCTGAGAAATCCACAGAGCCATGCTGGCGACCTCGCCCGCCCTACGGAATACTCGTGATGGCTCAGATCAATGCAGAGATTGACTCGCAAGACGGCTACTACATACCAAAGAGATTTATGTTTGGAAGTGTTTATACGGTTACTCTTAAAGAGCCTTTAGCAGTAGCAACATTCCCCGACGATCAACTTCGTGACGCATCCAATTGGCAGGCCCGTATCTGGGGATACCACTCCACTTCTCATGTTCTGCACCCCTGGCGCATTGAGTTGCAACGACCAGATGGTTCTTCCTGGGTATCCGTTTATGAGCGACTTCCTCAAGCCGAGTTTGCTGGTTGGGTGTATGCCCAGCAGGAAGTATGGGACACTTTCCCTGAATCCATTTCGGGATGCGCCGATCCACAGGACTGGACAATGGTCTATTTAGAGGTAAACTCTGCGAGGTCTACTCCAACTATATTGGAAGCCTATTGCTTGCCCGATATAATTTGTTCAGCACCTTGATGGCTATTTTGTGCTAAGATTTTTGTTCCGTGTGTATTATTTGAATGCGAAGATGTAAGATAGGCGAACGGCCTGTCTTAAGATCTATTTTTGACGGGGAGAAGATAATGGCCTCACCTATACAACTTGTGGTAAAAGGTGGCACTGATCCAGGTATCAAACGCCCAAAAAACGAAGACTACTTCACCGATGAACGACCTAATTGCGCGCCGGAGGTCTTGGCAAACAAAGGCCTGTTGTACATCGTCGCCGATGGGGTGGGGGGCAACGAAGCGGGAGAGGTTGCTAGCCGTATGGCGGTGGAGCTCACCCGGCAGGTCTACTATCAAGACCCCAACCCTGATGTGCGCGCCAGTCTCATCGCTGCCATCGAAGAAGCCAACCGGCAGATCTATCGGCAGGCGCTCAGTAATTCTGCCCAACAGGGCATGGGCACTACGCTCACAGCGGTTGTGATTCGTGGGCCACAACTATACGTTGCCAATGTTGGCGATAGCCGGATCTATCTCATGCGCAACGGTAAAGCGGAGTCGCTCACCCGTGATCATACCTGGGTTGCCGAAAAGGTCGCCGAGGGCCTGTTCTCGGCGGAGGAAGCCGCTGTGCATCCCCAACGCAACGTCATCACCCGCTCTCTGGGACATGAACTTACCGTGCAGGTGGATTCTTTCGGGCCTTATCCGCTGCAACCTGCTGATCGGCTGTTGCTCTGCACCGATGGCTTGAGCGATCTGGTCAAGCCACACGAACTCCATGCGATCGTGACGGGCTTTCTTCCAGGGGAAGCGGTTCGTCGGCTTATTGCTTTGGCGCGGCAACGGGGCGCGCCAGATAATGTCACCGCGCTGGTCATCGGTACAGGCGCGCGGGCGCGGCCTGGCGCGGCTACAGCGGGCCTGGCAAAGGCCATCCCCTGGCTGCTGGGCGCATTGATTCTGGTCGTCGCTTTGGTGGGTGGCGGGATGTTGTTGAATCAGATTGCACGTCGCTCTGCTCCGCCGACTGAGGCGCCGCCTGCTTCCCCCATGGCTACCGTTACCGCAACGCCTACTCTGGTGCCAGAGCCTACCTCTATGTCGTTACCACAGCCGGTAGCGCCGGAGGAGGGGACCAGCTTCTACCCCAACCAGGCCATCACCCTGCGTTGGGGCTACGCCGAAC
>DAOTXC010000170.1:0-2851 GCA_034435555.1 Anaerolineae bacterium | reverse complement strand
CACGTAGTAGCCACTTCGGGCAATGTACCGCGAACTTCAGTTCGCTCATCTGGTTGATACAGAGAGATGCGAACTCAAGTTCGCGGTACGCTGTGTTCAACTGCATATGGATGTACATTTACATACTCAAGGTAATGCGCGGATCAAATGTCGGATATATGTGCGGAAAGCACGGCTTAGATAGAGTGTGCTTTGGGTAAAGAGTTTATCAATGGCCCCTTCAAGTTCAGGGCGCGTAAGACGCTCTACTGTATAGGCTCGTATCAAAAGTCCCACAGTACCTACGACGGTTATGCCCTCATGCTCCAAATGTTTCCGCAAGGCCAGATCATCGGTCAGGACAGGTCGCGGTTGTGGACTTTGCAAAGCGAGAACCACAATTTGTGCATCAGCTGGGTGTAGCTGGGGGTGATGGGTCATCACCGCTGCCCATGTTTCTCGCTCTACGGGGTGGATGCTGATTTCTAAGCCGAGGACCTCAAGCGCGGTTGGTTCAATATGGTAAGCGCGTAGTTCTTCAGCTACCAGCTCAGGCAACGCCAACCGGTCAAAAATGCATAGCGCCGTGCTGCATTCAATCTCATGTATGTGCAGAACCGGCCCTGTATCGCTAAGCGCCTCGTGCACCGCGCTGCCCCCAAGCCACGTCGCATTGCAGCGCATCCCGTTGATACTCGATATCGGACAACTGCTCCGGGCCTAATACCTGCAAAAGCGTCTCGCGCGGTATGCGTTCCATAAGATAGGCTTCAATCAAGGTTTCGTGATAGAGCGTGCGAATCCCCTCACGCAACGCCTGCGCCAGAACCTGCGCTTCATCTTCCTGGCGCTGGCTCATAACAAAGGCCAGTTGTTGGCTTAGAGCGAGCTCCTGCATCATATCACCTCCTGCTGCTTTTATTCTACTATAAGATGGAGTGAGGTCAATCTGCCGTTCCCACGTTCGCGCGTTGATCCTTCGCCTTGCTCAGGACAGGCTCGCCGACTCGCCCCACTTATGATATAGTAGAGCTAACTGATAGTCACCTTGTGAGAGTGGTGATAACTTTACATGACGCAGGCGCTATTTTAGCCACGAATTAGCACCAATTTTCACAAAGAGAGGAAAAAAATTAGAGTTAATTCGTGAAATTCGTGGCAGAATCCGCCTATTTTAGCCACGAATGAACACAAATTTTCACCAAGAGAGAGAAAAAAATTAGAGTTAATTCGTGAAATTCGTGGCAAATTCTGCCTATTTTAGCACGAATTAACACCAACTTTCACCAAGAAAGGGATAAAATTAGGGTTAATTTGCAAAATTCGTGGCAAAATCCACAATAGTTAACAAGAGGACTATCAGCTAACCGAAGCGACCCTTTTCAACCCATTCGAGCGACTATAAAGATGCAACATGATCCTCACGACCTATCGGATGAACACCTTGCCTCCCAGGCCCGCGCCGGGGAGCGCGAGGCTTTTGAAATACTCTGCGACCGCTACCTGCCGCAGGTCTACAACCGGCTGCGGGCGCGGCTGCCCCCGGAGGCCGTGGAGGATGTGACGCAAGAGGTCTTTATGGCCGCGCTCACGGGCATCAAGCGGTACCGGCGGCGGTCGTCGTTCCGCACCTGGATCATGGCGATTGCGCGGCACAAGATCGCCGATTACTATCGCCACCGCGAGCGCCGCCCGGAGGAGATCGCCCTAGCGGAGACGGAATCGAACCCCGGCCCCGGAGGGCAGAGTTGGAATGAGCGGGTGTGGGTGCGCGAGGCGCTGGCGCAACTGCCGGAGCATTACCAGGAGATCCTCCTGCTGCGCTTCGCGGAGGGGCTGCCCTTCCAACAGATCGCCGACGTGCTGGAGATCTCGCTGGAAGCGGCCAAATCCCGCTACCGCCGCGCCGTCCAGGCCATGGCCCAGGCGCTCGAAGATTAATGTTCACACGTGCGCACGTGCGCACGTTCATACGTATACACGTCCAAACGGAGATCGAGAAGAACAACATGAACAAAGAACACCGGCCCGCTCAGGATCAGGATGATCAGTTGATTGCGTTTACCGACGCGCTCCTGGCAGGCCGTGAAGTCGAGGCGCTGCCGCGCCCGGCCCTGGCCGAAACCGTCGAGGCGCTGGCGTATCACCTGGCCCCCGAGCCGGTCCCCGAACACCTCCGCCGCGCCGTCAAGCGGGAAGTTTGCGCTCACTGGCCCCGCCCCGCCGATTCCTGGCTTGCCCAGCTGCAACGCCTCCTGGCGAACCCCGCCCCCCGCTGGGCTTTGGCAACCGTCGCGGCGCTGGCCCTCTTCGCCGTCGTCGCCACCTGGTGGGCGCCGGAGGGCATGGGCGCCCTCACCGGCGCGGCCTTGGGGGAGCTGGATCCGTTGGGCATCGTCATCGGCCTCGTCCTTCTGGGCCTTGCACTTGTTGGCTGGCGGTTCCTTCGGAAATAGAGACCTGTCAGGTTTTTGAAACCTGACAGGTCTTGAATTTTAGCCACGAATTAACACTAATTTTCACTAAGATAGGGATAAAATTAGAGTTAATTCGTGAAATTCGTGGCATTCTTAACCCGTCACCCATCACCCAAAAATACGCAATACGCAATACGAAATACCCAATACCCACCACACTCCCGACCCTTTTTCCCACCATCGCGCGACTATATAAACAGATAGCCCAAGGAAATGAAGGAGGAGGCAGTAACAAAGATGAATCTCGTATTTAAGAACACGCAATACCCAATACGGAATACGGAATACGGAATACGAAATACGCAATACGGAATACGAAATACGCAATACGCAACACGAAAGGAGCAATAGCAATGGCTAACAAACTGACCCGTTGGTTGAATAGTAAACAAGGC
>DAOTXC010000169.1:0-36072 GCA_034435555.1 Anaerolineae bacterium | reverse complement strand
GCGGGAGCGACGGGACTCGAACCCGCGATCTCCGGCTTGACAGGCCGGCATGTTCAACCACTACACTACGCCCCCTGAACATTTTGAATAATACCACACCCCTTAAATTTGTCAACCCTTAAATCGAGAATTTCACGCCACCAACCGATAATCCAGCACTGTGTACAGTCCCACCGGGACGGTCACTTCCAAGCCCACGAACTCCGCACCAGGCCCATCCAAGCGAATTACTTTCCCCTTGACCGGACGCGCAAAGCTGACACCCACCTGCTCCGCCGTCTCCGTGTAGTTGACCAGATGCAGCTGCTCCCCAGTCTCTGTCCGCCAGACTTCCGCCAGCATCGGCACGTCAACTGTCACCTGCGGATAGGGCAGCTCACCCAGGGCCGCCAGCAAAGTCTCTTGCGCCGCCCTCGAAGGCAGCCGAAAATAGGGACTTTGCAGGAAAAAATGGACCAGCCCAAGCCTATCGCCCAGCCGCCGCACCAGCCGCGAGCGAAAATAGCCCCGGTAAAGCCGCTGCAACATCGCCGAAACGGCCCACTGCGCCCAAGAACTTCGCGCCAGCAGCGATGGCCCCGCCAGCTTCCACCCCGGCAGCTGCGTGACATCCACCACACGCGGGCCGTCCTCCGGCGCATCAGCAGCCCCAAACGTGATCAGCAGCTCGACTCCCTCCAGCGCCTCCGTCGAAGGTACCACCCGCCACGGCACGCCTGCCGCCAGCAAGGTCTGCCCCACGCCAAAGTACAGTGGCGCGAGTGCATCCCACTGCGCCCACAGCGCATCTCCTGGATGCAGCAACGCCAACCGGGCGCTTGGCGACCGCGCCCCCGCATAAAGCGCGGCGTGATCGGACAACCACTTATGGATACGCCCTAGCGCCTCCCGCTGCGGCGCAAACGATTTGGCCGTCAACAGCGTGAAAGCCTTGTTCTCCACATACTCCGTCCCCTTCACCACCATCGGTGCGCCACACGCCGCCGCCTCGACCATGCCCAACACCAGCCGCTCCGCCGGATAGACCCCATCGAAGCCGATACCCTTGTCATATGGAATCGTGCTGACCGGCGTGCCGCCACACAGCCCGTGGGCCGTCCGCAAGGTCAGCGCATTGTTCACCAGCAAATTCCCCGTCAGGCGCGGCAGCCCGTAGTCTTCAATCATCATCACGTCCTGCACCTGCGCTAACCCCGCCAAGTCCACGCCAAAGACGAGATAGCTGGGCCGCATCACCGCGTCGAAGTCGTTCACGCTGACCACCACATCAGGCTTAAGCGTGCGAGCATGATCCGCCAGCTGGCCCAAAACGCGGGTGACCTGTCGCGCCCGCCAGCGGATGTATTGCCGGCTGACCTCATCTTGCAGATCGAGGCGCACGGGAATCTCCGCCCCCGCCGCCATCTGGAAGGCGGTCCGGCAACGCTCACAGTAACAGCCCACCGGCCCCAACCACGCGCCGCCAAAGTGCAGCGGTTGCGCACCGTTCCAGGGATTGTCATAGAAGACGCCATCGGCCCCGGCCTGGATGACGCCCCGCGTCATCTCCTTGAGATGCTCGATCCAACCCGGATGGAGCCAGCAGGTCATGTAGCGTCCGGTATAATAATGGAAGCGTCTCCCCTGTGGATCGAGAGCGTACCAATCTTTTGTCCGATAACTGCCATCGAAGACGCAGTTGGAGAGCTGCACGTAGCCGAAGACCCGCGCCCCGGCCTCGTGGTAAACGGTGGCAGCTTGCGCGAAGGCCTTCCAATCCTCCTGCTCCACTTCCGGCGGGAAGCCCCAATCATAGGTAAGGTAAATCCAGTTGAAGCCCGCCTCATCCACCATCCGCGCCGCCCCCTCGGGACGGTGCGCCTCGGTGTGGACGAAGGTGTCAACTGGCGCGTCCATGAACTTGAGCCGATTCATACGAATCGTTCCCGGCCCGGCCCACAGGTAGACGGGCCGATGCGCGCCTACAGCAAAGGATAGTGTTTCATTCTCCATTGAATAACCTCGTTTGGATGTTCAGGCCACAACCTGGCCCGTGTAGGTACTGTTAGCGGGGAGCTCCGCCCCGCGCAAGACCACAGCATCGCGCAGGGTGACGCCCGCGCCGATGGCGCAATCGCGCTCGATGTAGACGTTAGGGCCGATGGTGCAACCCGCCCCGATCACCGTCCCCGGCTCGATCCGCAAGGGCGTGATGAGCCGCGTATCCGGCCCCACGGTCTGCGGCGCGAGTTGGGGCTGTTCGCTACCGTGGAGCAGATACTCGCGATTCAGCGCCAGCAGATCCGCCGCGCTGGTGAGCGTGAGCCGCCGCGCGATTTCCACACTGCCCACCCGCCCCGTCGCCGCGATGAGCAGCTGGATGGCATCTTGCAGCTCGTACTCCCCTCTTGGTGAAGGGGCCAGCTGCGGCAGATAATCAAGCAATTGCGCGGTGAAAATGTAGAGCGGCAAGCTGCAAATGCGCGAGGGCGCATCCTCCGGCGCCGGCTTTTCGACGATGCGCTGGACCCACGGCCCCTCGAGCTCCACGATGCCCACGCTACCCAACCGCGCCGGCTCCACCGGCATGACGGTCAGCAGCCCGGCGGGGCGTTCCCGCTGCCAAAAATCGAGCAGGCGTGCCACATCCGCCGGCGTGACCAGGTTATCGCAGGCCGAAAGGACAAAGTCGCCGGTGATGAGCGGCGCTGCGTAACGCAACGCGTCCGCCATGCCGCGCCGTTCCGGTTGGTAGACGAAGCGCACATCCACTTCCGGCGGGGTCGCCTGGCGGAAGTAGCGCTCGATGTCGCGGTCTTCGGGGCTGATGACGAGCACGAAGTCCGCGATGCCCTGTTCCGCCAGCAGATCCACAACCCGCGCGACGATGGGTTGGCCTAGCACGGGCAACATCGCCTTGGAGCGCGCCAGCGTGAGCGGATGGAGCCGCGAGCCACGCCCCGCCGCCAGGATGACGCCCTGCATCTAATCCACCTCCACGCGCAGGCCGTGCGGCACAATGCGTGGGATGAAGCAGCGGGCCTCGGTCAGCCCCAGTTCCGCGGCGGTCGCTTCCCAGGCGGCGCGTAACGCCATCTCTTTCCCCGGAGGCACGACGGCGAAGACGGAGCCGCCGCCGCCCGCGCCGGTCAATTTCGCGCCATAGGCCCCCTGCGCCAGCGCCACCTCGATGAGCCGATTGTTCACCGCGCCGGCCCCTGCCGTAAAGCCGCACGCCTGCATCATCCCATCAACCAACCGGTGATTTTCGTTGAGGAGCGCGCCGAACGCAGGTAGGTCGCCGCGCAGGAGCGCCTGCTTGCCGCGCCAGGCCGTCTCCCATGCCCCCTGCATCGCGCGGACGAGAGGCGGCGGGTTGCCGCCGCGCTGCCGCCAGGCGGCCTCTTCGGCCAAATAGCGAGGCCGCAACTGCCCGTGGACATCGCCGGAGTCGCGTTCGATCCCGGTGGAGAGGATGACAAGGGGCAGCGCCCCCACCCAGGGGTCGAGCCGCTCGTAGGTGGCGTAAGGCTCCTCATCCAGCGGAGCCTGCTGGAGCTTGCCGCGATAATCAATGTAGGCCAGGCCGCCGAAGAGCGGCACGTAGCGGTCAGCGTAGCCGCAGGTGATGCCGAGCTCGTGCGCCTCGACGCGCTGGGCGAGTTCGGAGAGGAGGTAAGGGTGATGCGTTCGCGGATCCAGGCCGTAGTAGGCCCGCAGCGCCCCTAGCGTGAGCAGAACAAAGAGCGACGAGCCGCCCAACCCGCTCTGGCGGGGGACGTCGGTCCAGGTGGTGAGGCGGAAGCCGCCCCGCGCCAGCCTCTCGCGGAAGTCGACGCTGTGAGCGTGGAGCCGGTTGCACGCGCCCTTGACGAGATCGAGCGTCCCATCGTAAGGCAGAGGAAAATCGGCAGGCGTGAAGTGCTGCCGCGCGGTGACGACCGGGCCGGTGGGGGACGCCGTGGCCTGCTCGAGGAGGATGGCGGGGTCAGGCGCGATGGTGGTGTATGCGTACAGATCAATGGCAGCGGATAGGGTCGCATACGCCCCCTCCACCCCATCGGAGGGGTTGCCCAGGATGTTGATCCGGGCCGGAATGGTCAGGCGATAGGCTGGCATAGGGACGCTTCCTCAATTTCACACATGCCGTCTATGATACCAATCTTTGGCAGTAAATCAAATGCACGCGCCACCTCAAGCGCATCTTGACTTTTCCCGCCTCTAAGAGTATCCTCAGGGTGAACTGACCAGGGCACTCAAGGCCCTGCGTGCGATGCGCTACATCCAAAATTGAAGGAAAACGCTGAAGTGAATAACGCACAAAAAAATCCGTACATTGCTATCGAAGGCGTCATCGGTGTGGGAAAAACCTCGCTGGGACGGCTGTTGCAGCCCCACTTCTCCGCTCACCAAGTCCTGGAGGCCTTTGATGAGAATCCCTTTCTATCTGATTTCTACGGCGACCGCGCCCGCTACGCCTTCCAAACACAGATCTTCTTCCTGCTCAGCCGCTACCGCCAGCAGCAACGCATTCCCCAACTGCTTGAAAGCACCCCCATCATCGCCGATTACTGCTTCGCCAAGGATCGCCTCTTTGCACAGCTCAACCTCACCGGCGATGAGCTCACGATGTACGAGCGCGTCTACGAGGCCCTGGCCGAAAAGACCGTTCCGCCTGATCTCATCATCTACTTGCGGGCCAGCACCGATACGCTCATGGGACGCATCGCCCTGCGGGACCGCTCCTATGAGCGCCAGATGGAACGTGGGTACATCGAAGCGCTGCGGCGGGGCTACGAGCAACTCTTCGCCGCCTACGATGGCGCGCCGGTCCTCGTTATCGAGACCGATGAGATTGACTTTGTGCGCCACCCTCACGATCTCGACGATGTTGCCCGGCGCATCCAGGCCGCCCTCGACGGTGTCCGCCAGCCCCCGCTACCCGATCTCGATCTCACCGCCGCGCGGCATCTGGCCTGGCAACTGCCGGATGCCGCGCCCCTGGAGCCCAGCTCCGAGGCGAATTGGCAGGTGCTAGGCGACTTCATCGCGCTGGTCGAAGCGGTCGGGGAGATCGGCAGCGCGCTTGCGCAACAGCCCCCCATCGGCCCGGAGGGCGCGCCCAACACGCTTCACACCGCCCTGACCGCCGCGCAAGCCGCCCTCGCCCTGCTCGCCACGCGCACCAACATCTCCCTGCACCCTCCCACGGAATAACGCCAGATGGATAAACAGACCTTACTCCAGGAAGCCCTCAAGTTTGCGCAGGACCTGCTCGGCTTGCCCTCAGGAGGGCTTTGCTGGGAGTTAGAAGAGGACTCCCTCACATTTCAACATACCGAACAGGCGCTCCAACCCCTGATGCAACAGACACTAGAGGAGCAACTCCCCACCCTGATCGAAGCCGATTATGGCCCGTGCATCATTCAGAGCGAGGATCTGAATTTACAGGTCGCCTGGCAATTCTTGCTGTTACCGCTCCAAGAGCCACACGCTCTGAACGAGGACAGCTCGCGCGTGGGCCTGCTCCTGTTTCTGCCCCAAAACGTCGAGTTGAGCGAGGGGCAATGGAGCGCCCTGCATAGCCTGGTTGGGATCACCACCCCGGCGCTGCGCGGCCTGACCGCGCTCCAGGATGCCTACCGCCGCCAGGAGCGACTCAAGGCCGTCGCCACCGTCGGGCGCGATGCCACCGTCTTCCTGAACCCCGATGAGCTCCTCCACAAGGTGGCGCAGCTGATCAGCGCCCAGCTGGGCTTCTACCACGTCGGCATCTTCATTGTGGATGAGGAGCAGAACTACGCCGTGATGCAGGCCACCAACAGCCCCGAAGGCCAGCAATTGCTCGCTATCGAGCACCGCCTCAAGGTGGGCGAACAGGGTATGGTCGGTTACGTCACCGGGACCGGCGATCCGCGCATCGCACTGGATGTCGGCAGCGATGCCACGCACTTCGCCAACCCCTTCCTGCCGCGCACCCGCTCCGAGATCACCCTGCCGATGCGCCATCGCGGCCAGGTCATCGGCGCGCTGGACGTGCAATCCACCGAGGCCAACGCCTTCACGCAAGAAGATTTCACCACGCTACAGATCATGGCCGATCAGTTGGGCAACGCCCTCATCAACGCGCGGCTCTACAAGGCGCTGCGTCGCCGCTTGCGAGACACCCATCTGCTGCGCCAGGTCATGCTCCAGGCCTCGGCGCTCAGCCGTGAGGGGATCTTGCAGGAGACGCTCAACCTGCTGGGCGCGGAGTTGAGTTTCCCGTACCAGGTCTTCCTCCACCGCGAGGGGGAACAGCTCCTTCCCCTGGAAGGCTGCACCTGGCCCGCCGCGTCGCACACAGTAACGGAATCGCCGTGGCGCGAGATTTGGGCCGGGGAGAGCTATTGGCTCAGCAGCAACACGCCGCAGGCATGGGCCAGCGCGACCGTACAAACCCTGGCCGCCGTCCCTGTGCGCAGCAACGGCGAGGCGCTCTACATCTTTGCAGTCGCCAGCCCTCAAGCCGAACCGGGTCGGCATCTCGAACTCCGCTTCCTGGAGGCGCTGGCGGCAGAGCTCAGCATCCTGTTGGAGAATGCGCGCCTTTACGAGGCCAGCGTGCGCAGCGTGGAGCTCCTACGCCGTCTCACTTATGCCGGCGAGCAGATGACCGCCGCACTCTCCGTCCCCACCATCCTGGACATCCTGGCCGAAACGATCCTCTCCGAGATCAACGGCGCTGTTGAAATTGGATTGCTGGTGAACGGAACGCGCCTGGAATGGGTCAAACGGGCCAGCAATCCCGAAGCACAACCAGAATGCATCTTCGCCAGCTTTACTCACGATACGGACCTGGAAGTCCTCGAGCATCATCTGGAGCACGGTGCTATCATCCTGCCAGAAGAGCACACCGCCCTGAGCGCACAAGCGCCGGAGATGGCGCCGTTTCTCGCGTGTCTACCCCCCCACCCCTTTTTGTTGCAGCCGCTACAGACCAAAGAACGCGCCGTCGGCGTGCTGGCGCTCAGCCTCAGCGATCCGCAGCAGGAGAAACTGGAAGAACAGATCGCCTGGGTGCAGGCGCTTGCCAACCACGCGGCCCTGGCGCTCAACAATGCGCAGCTTATCGAACGGCTGAGCAAGCAGACCCGCGAGCTAACCGCCGCCTACGAGGAGGCCAACCGCCTCAACGAAATCCGCACGCAGATGATCCAGAACGTGAGCCACGAGCTGCGGACCCCGCTCAGCCTCATCCTGGGGTACACCGAGATGCTGATGGAAGGGGCCATCGGGTCGCTGGAAGCGCAACAGACCGACGTGCTGCGCACCATCCACTCCCGCGCGCGCAGCCTGCACCGGATGATCCAGAGCCTCACCACCCTCCAGGATATTCTGCCGCTGCACCAGATCACGCCGGTGCCGGCGCAAGACCTGATTCACGCCGCCATCCAGGAGTTCCAGGAGCTTGCCAACCGCGACAAGATCCGCTTCTACGTGGAGATCATGCCTGAGATGCCGCCCATCCCCGGCGACGCCGAGCGGTTGGGACTGGTGCTCAATCACCTGCTGGAAAACGCCATCAAGTTCAGCCCACAGGGGGGCAGCATCCTCGTGCGCAGCTGGGCCGAACCCCCATGGGCCTATCTCAGTGTCACCGATAAGGGGATCGGCATCGCTAAAGAACATCACCAGTTCATCTTCGAGCGCTTCTATCAAGTGGATGGCTCCAGCAAACGGCGCTTTGGCGGCATGGGCATCGGCCTGGCGCTGGTCATGGAGATCGTCGAGGCCCACCAGGGCGAGATCAACGTCGAAAGCGAACCGGGTCAGGGCAGCACCTTCACGGTGAAGCTCCCCCTGCAACGCGAAATCACTACGGAGGCCAACACGGACTTATGAAAAAGCACTTTATCGCCATCGCCGGCAACATCGGCGCCGGTAAATCAACCCTCACGGCGCTGCTCAGCCAGCGGCTAGGCTGGGAGCCGTTCCTGGAAGGCGTCGGCGACAATCCCTATCTGGCCGATTTCTACGCGGATATGGAGCGGTGGAGCTTCCACTCGCAGATCTTCTTCCTCGCCAAACGCCTGCTGCACCACCGCCAGCTGCTCGAGCGCCCCAACTCCGTCATCCAGGATCGCACCGTCTACGAGGACGCGGAGATCTTCGCCCGCAATCTCTACCTGCAAGGACACATGCAGGAGCGCGATTACCACACCTACCACGACCTCTACACCGCCGTCACCGCGATCCTGCCCCCACCCGACCTGGTCATCTATCTGCGCGCCACCATCCCCACCCTCAGCCAGCGCATCCAACAGCGGGGCCGCCCCTACGAGCGGCAGATCAGCGTCAGCTATCTCGAACAGCTCAACGCGCTCTACGAGGACTGGTTCCAGAACTTCGCCCTCTGTCCCGTCCTGACCGTACCCGCCGACCGCCTGGACTTCGTCTCCAACGGCGATCACCTCTCGCTCATCATCGAAAAGGTTCTGGAAAGGTTGCAGGGGAAGGAGTTTGTTTCCTTTGATTCATAACTTAAAGGCTTGAGAACGATGCACATCCCAGAAAAACCCGAAGCCGCCAATCCCGCGCAGCAGGTGCTTGATGTCGCCGCGCGCATCCAGACGGAGCCGCTCCTCGCCGACAATCTACGGCCAGCAACGGCCCTGCTGGGCCTCTACTACGCGCTCCTGTGTATGGCGCACTGGCTCCTGCTCCCTCCGGCGATCAAAGCCCCGTTGATGCTCACCGCCGGCATCACCGCCGGACTGCTGCTGCTCAGCGCCGCCCTGCAATTGCACTGGCGCATCCCCGACCGCTGGGCGCACGCCACAGCCGCCGGGATCGCACTCATCGCCATCATCAACAGCCTGCTGCACCTCTATTTGGCGCAAGAGCCGCAACAGACCACCACTCTCATGCTGGTCATCATTGCCGCCGGGTTCATCTTCCTCTCAACCCGCTGGTTCGCCGCCATCGTCGGCATCACCCTTGCCGGCTGGGGCGTGATTGCACTCCTGCAAGCGGACCTGCCGGATCGGCAACACTTCGGCTTTGCGCTCTTCTCGGCTGCCATCATTGCGATCCTGGTCCACATCATGCGCCGCCGTTCCCTCGAGCATCTGGCCGCGCTCCGTCGCCAGGATAAAGAACAACAGCTCTCACTAGCGGCGGCGCTGGCCTCCACCCAGGCCGCGCAGCAAGCCCTGGAGACGTTGGGCGAAGCCGCCCATGCGGTGGGAAGCACCCTCAGCCTCGCGCAACTGCTCGATGTGGTGCTCGAACAACTCGCTCACGTCATCCCCTACGACAGCGCCACCATCTACCTCCTCGCCGATGACCGGCTCGAACCCCAGCTCCATCACGCCCGCCATGCCACCACAGAGACGCCGCCCCCGGTTCCCCTGCAGAACGAGTGTCTGATCAGCGAAACCCTGCGGCTGAAAAAGCCACGCTACGTAGAAGATATCACCAGGCAGCCTGATTCGGGGCTGACCTGCCTGCCGCCGGAACTGCGCAGTTGGGTCGGCATCCCGTTGCTCACCGCCGGCGAAGCCGTTGGCCTCTTGGTACTCGGCAGCGATCAGGTCGCGGCCTACACCGAGCAGGATGTACAGCGGATGAGCGCCTTCGCCGATTACGCGGCGGCGGCCTTCCGCAACGTCTCGTTGGCGACGCGCACCCGCAACACCCTCACCCGGCTCTCGTTCCTGTACGCCGCCGCGCAGACGTTGACGACCACGCTCGATACCGGCGCGATCCTCAAGATGCTGATGGATCTGCCGCATCAGCACTTCCAACCCGATGCGGTCTCCGTCGCCACCGTCGAAAGTGACGGCAGCCTCGTCTTCCGCGCCGCCTCCGGCGAGGCCGCCGACCAGATCATCGGCCTGCGCCTGCCGCCGGGCACCGGCGTGATGGGCTGGGTCGCCGAGCACGGCAAGCCGCTCTGGATTCCCAATGTTCAAGAGGATCGTCGCTTCTACCACGGCGTAGATGACGAGACCGGCTTCATCACTCACGCCATCTACGCCGTCCCGGTGATGGTCGGGGAGCAGCCCATTGCCGTGCTGGAGATGATCAATCCCGCACCGGAGACGCCTATCGAAGAGGCCCAAGACCTGCTTACCGCGCTGGCGGCGCTCGCCGCGCCGGCCATCCACAACGCCAACCTCTTCGCGCAAGTACAGCGCACCGAGGCGCGCTATCAGGGCCTCTTCGAGCAGAACCTCGACCCTATCGTCATCCTCGATGACGACGGCATCCTGCTCGACGCCAACCGCGCCGCTCGCCAACGGCTCCTCCTCCCGCCTGCGGGTACGCTCTGCCTCAAGCCTCTCCAAATTGCTGCCGAGGACTTCGCCGCCTACCGTGAGCAACTCTCCAACGGCGAGCCAATCAGCTGGGAGGCCCGTTACCACGATACCACGCTTCAGATCCAACTGAGCCAAATCCACCACTACGCACCCGACCTCACCGCCTACCAATGGCTGGCCCACGACATCACCGACCGTGTCGCTTTGGAGGAGACCCGCGAGCAACTCTCGCACATGATCGTCCACGATCTGCGCAATCCGCTCGGCAGCATCCTCAACAGCATCGAGCTGATCCGGGCTGCCTGGCAAGAGAAAGACATCACCATGCCCATCGAGCAGTTGTTGGCAATTGGAAACCGCAACGCACAACGCATGGATCAGCTCATCAGCACGATTCTCGACACCGCACGGCTCGAGGCCGGCGAAAAGACGCTCCACATCGAAAGCATCACCATTTCCGCCCTCATTCAGGAAATCACCGAGGCCATCCAGCCCACCCTCGCGCATCGCCGCCAGACGTTGCTCCAACAGGTCGAAGCCGATCTACCGCCGATGTGGGGGGATCAAGACCTGCTGCGCCGGGTACTTGCCAATCTGCTCGATAACGCCATTAAATTCACCCCCACCACGGGTGAGGTGACGCTCACCGTCGCCCACAATGGCAAGGGCTACGATTTCATCATCTCCGATAACGGCCCCGGCATCTCTCCCGAAGAACAGGATCGCATCTTTCAACCCTTTGTGCGCGGCCACCATCCCGATACCAAGAATATCCGTGGCGCGGGGCTGGGATTGGCCTTCTGTAAACTGGCCGTCGAGGCCCACGGCGGACAAATCTGGGTGGAAAGCGAACCCGGCAACGGCACGACCTTCAAGTTCACCATCCCCCACCCGCTGCCGACGCACGTTCTCCGCCAAAGCGAGGCGTTATGACCCAAAAACTGTACTACGAGGATGTCCAATGCGCCACCTTCACCGCGCGGGTGCTCGCCCGGCAGACCACCCCGGAGGGGCCGGCGGTACAACTCGACCGCACGGCCTGCTATCCCACCGGCGGCGGCCAGCCCCACGACACCGGCGCGCTCAACGGCATCGCTATCCTCGATGTTTGGAGCACCGACGCGGGCGACATCTGGCATCTGCTAGCGGCCCCGCTGGACGCCGATACCGTCACCGGCGCGCTCGACTGGGAGCGACGCTTCGATCACATGCAGCAGCACTCAGGCCAACATCTGCTCTCCGCCGCCTTCCTGCGCCGCCTGGAGGCCGATACCATCGGCTTCCACCTGGGCCAGGAGAGCAGCACCATTGACCTCGAGCTGCCCCAACTTGGCTGGGAGAGCGCCTTCGAGATCGAGGACGAGGTCAACCGCATCATCTGGGAAAACCACCCGGTGACGACGCGCTTCGTCACCCTGGAGGAGCTGGAGGCTGCGCAGCTCCGCCGTCCCCCACAGACTGAAGGCCCCATCCGCCTCGTCCAGATCGCCGGTTACGATGTCACCCCCTGTGGCGGGACACACGTCACCCATACCGGCGAAATCGGCCTGCTGAAGATCACCAGCCTGGAACGGTACAAGGGCGGGATGCGCGTCACCTTCCGCTGCGGACGGCGCGCGCTCCTTGATTACCGGCAGGGGCAGCAGACGCTCGACGCGCTGGCGCGGATGCTCACCGTCGGCCAGCCGGAGCTCCCCGAAACCGTCGCCCGATTGCAAGAGGAGAGCAAGGAGAGCCGCCGCGCACTCAACAAGGCACAGGCCACCCTCCGCGATTTGGAGGCCGATCAACTGTGGCACGAGACCACGCCGCAAGCGGGGATTCGCTACATCGTAGGGCACTTCGCCGAGCACGACTTCGCCGGCCTGCGGGGGATCGCCGGGCGGTTGCAGGCGCGCCCGCGCACCGTGCTCCTGCTCGCCGCCACGGAGGAAGGCGGCGTGCGGCTGGTCTGTAGCCGCAGCGATGATCTCCCCGATATTGACGCCGCGGCCATCCTGCGCGCGGCAGCGAGCGCCTTGGGAGGGCGTGGTGGCGGCACACCCGCCCTGGCCCAGGGGGGCGCGCCTCACGTCGCGCCGGAGATCATCACCCGGGCCTTGCACGCTGCCCTGGCCGCACTTGGTTTTGAAGAGACAGCTACATCCAACGGAGGCACACCATGAAAGAGATCATCCCTGGCATTTTCGTCGAGCGCCAGTACCCACCTTACAACGTCGGGCTTATCCGCCTTGAAGAGACACTCCTCGCGGTGGACATCCCCCCGCGCCCGGCGGACGCCCACGCCTGGCGCGCCGCCATCGAACAGCAGCACGGCCCCATCCGCTACGCCATCCTCACCGATGGACAACCCGAGCGGCTCGTCGCAGCCACCTTCTGGCCCGACATCCCCCTCATCGCGCACCGAGATGTTCCGCGCTACATCACCAAGCTGGAAGAACGCGAGTGGCAGGAATTGGTGCAGGAAGTCGCCGCGCAGCATCCCGAAGTAGAGGCACACTACTTCGAGCTCGCGCCGCACCGCGTCACCCTGGCCTTCGAGGAGCGCTTCACCTACCAGCGCCACGAGCCGCATCTGGAGTTCCAGGCCGTGGACGGGATCGCGCCCGGCGCGCTGTGGATCTATCTGGCCAAATTCAATCTCATCTTTGCGGGGGATACGGTCGTGTTGGAGGAACCGCAACCGCTGGAACACACGCCCGATTCCCATGCGCTGCTCAATACCTTAAGCACCCTGGCGAACCGCAACACAATCCAGCAAGTGGTTCCGGGACGCGGCCCGGAGCTGATTGACAAAGCGGAGATCGAACCGCTGCGCGAGTTCGTGCGGGTGATGCGCCGCACGGCGCGCTCGCTGGCTCGCGGGCAGGTCACCGGCGCCGATTTCACCCACGCCGCCCAAGATATCGCCCAGACCTTCTTCCCCCACACCAAGCGCAGCGATCATCCAATGCAAAAGATACGCCGGGGTCTCCACCAGCTGGTGGCGGAGCTCCAAAATCCAGAGGAAGAAGAAGCGGACGAAGCGGAGTAAAAAGCGCGGTCGTCACCGCGCCCGATGTCCCAAATACTCCGCCAGGTGTTGCAACGCAGCCCTGGCGGAGGCCTCTTTATTGGCGCTGCGGTCGCCGGCCCACAGGTGACGCCAGACCCGGCGCTCGCCGGGGACGGCCAGCCCCACGTAGACCAGACCCACCGGCTTCTGAAGAGTGCCGCCACCAGGGCCGGCGATGCCGGTGATGCTCAATGCTGCCTCAGCGGCGAGCAACCGCTGCACGCCCAGCGCCATCGCCAGCGCGACCTGGGGACTGACCGCGCCCCAGCGTTGGAGCAATACTGGCGACACCCCCAACAGCTCCCGCTTCACCGCATCGGCGTAGGCTAGCACCCCGCCGAGAAAATAGTCCGAGCTCCCCGGAATCTGTGTGAGCCAGTGGCCCACCAGCCCGCCCGTGCAGGATTCGGCGACGGCCAGCCGCCAGCCGCGCGCGCGCAGCAGCTCGCCCACCAACGCCGCCAACGCTACCTCGCTCATACCGCCAGCTCTCCCTGAACCGCCTGCAACAACAGCTCGGCCTTGAGCGCGCTCAAGTTGTAGCACGGCCCGCCCAGATGTTCCGCCAACCCCTGCGCCAACCCCTGATCGAAGCTCGCGTCCTCCATGTTGATGACCAGGGCGCGGATGTGCGCCTCGCGGATCTCATCGGCGATCAGATAGGCCTCTTCCTGTGGAGGAAGATCGCCCAGCGAGACGTTGCCCGCCCCATCGGTGAGGATTACGAGCAAGGGAACGACCTCCGGCGAGCGTCGCACCTCCTGCTGCACCACCTCCAGCGCCAGCAATAACCCCGCCGAGAGCGGCGTCTTGCCTCCCACGGGCAAATCCACCAGCAGCTTTTTCGCCAACGTCACGCTGTTGGTCGGTGGGAGCACCTCCAGGGCGCGATCTTTGTGGAAGACCACCATGCCGACGCGGTCGCGGCGCTGGTACGCGTCGGTCAACAGCGAGAGGATCGCCCCCTTGGTCATCTCCATCCGCTCCGCCACCGCCATGGACCAGGAGGCATCCACCACGAAGAGGATCAGGTTGGCGGCGCGCCGCACGCGCACCTTGCGGTGATAATCCTGTGAGCGGAGCTGGAGCGCCGGGCCTTCGGGATGTTCATCATGCCGCTGGCGCTGATAGAGCGCCGCCGCGCGCAAGGTAGCATCCAGTGCCAGATCGGAGGGATCGCGCGGCGAGGATTGGGCGCGCACGTAACGCCCGCGCTTACGCGTCGTCACTGTGCGACTGCGTCGCCCGCCCGTGGAGCGCTCCAGGCGATCCAGCGGCGTCTCCAGCCGCTGGGGAGCGAAGAGCTCGCCTACGGCAACCTGTTTGCCGCCCTCCCACCACTTCCCATCGGTGGGCCAGGTGGGCGGGGTCTGGGAAGCAACCTCCTGAGGCGCGGCGGGGGACTCGGCGTCCGCTTCCGGCCCCACCTCAGGCTCTATGCTTTTTTTGACTCGTTCCCCTCTTCAAACTGCGGCGGGGCGGATGGCTCCGGCTGCGACGGCGTCTGCTCGTCCGCCTGTTCGCGCGCCTGCCGCACGCGCCGTTCGAGCTCCTCCAGCGATTCCTGCATCTCATCGTCGAAGGGCTTGCGCTTGAGCCGATGCGGCAATGCCAATTCCGCCGCCAACATGATGTCCTGATCGGTGAGGCGGGTGCGCCTGGCCCAGGCTGCGTGGGCCACCGCCGTCTTGAGGATCACCAGGTCGGCGCGGTGCCCATCCACGCCCAGGTCGGCCATCATCACCGCGATAGTGGCGAGATCGGCGCGCGTGTAGCGCACTTCGGGCAATAGCTCGCGCGCAGTCTCGATCTGTGCGGCCAACGCCCTCTCCTGAGGCCGCCATTGCTCGTAGAAGCCCTCGGCGTCCTGCTCGTAGGCCAGGTTGCGGGCCATGATCTCCATCCGCGCCTGGGCATCGCGCACGCCGACCACATCCACACAGAGCGCAAAACGATCCAGCAGCTGCGGGCGCAGATCGCCCTCCTCCGGGTTCATCGTGCCGACGAGGATGAAGCGCGCCGGGTGCTGAAAGGAGATGCCCTCCCGTTCCACCACGTTGACGCCCATCGCCGCCGCATCCAACAGCACATCCACGATGTGATCGTCGAGCAAGTTGACCTCGTCCACGTAGAGGATGCCCCGGTTGGCCGCGGCTAAGACGCCCGGCTCAAAGTGGCGCTCGCCCTTCTGGATGGCGCGTTCGATGTCAAGGGTGCCGATGACGCGATCTTCCGTCGCGCCCACGGGCAGATCAACGAAGGGAACCTGCCGGGTGGCGCGGGGCAAGGTCTCGCCGTGCGCGGTGCGCTCGCGGCAGAGTGTACACCAGGTGGCGGGCTGGTCCGGGTCGCAGCCGAAGGGGCCATCCGCGACGACGGAGATATCCGGCAAGAGGGCGGCCAGGGCGCGCGCCGCCGTGGATTTAGCGGTGCCACGCTCGCCGCGAATCAGTACGCCACCAATGCGAAAGTTGATCGCGTTGAGGATCAAAGCGCGCTTCATGCGCTCCTGGTTGACGATGGCTGTAAAAGGGAATATCATGCGTCCAGATTGTGCCACAAGTTACCTCCGTTCACACGTTCACAAATGCTTCCAGTATTTGCGCTTGATGCCATCGCGAGGCTCCTCGAAGCGCGACCAGGCGAAGCCCTGCGCGAGCAGATAGGCGTGATTGGCATTGTCCTCGTCGTTGTTGCCGGGGCACAGCACGATCATGCCGCCGGGCCGGGTGACGCGCGCGAGTTCCTGATACTCGGCGTCGAGATATTCGCCGAAGACGTGCCCGGCCATCGTGACATCCGCAAAATCGGGCGGAAGGGGAATTTCGGTGATGAGGCCATCCACCGCGTAAACGTTGCACAGGCCCAAAGCCGCCGCACGTTCGCGGATGTACTGACGCAGGCGCGCCACCGGCTCCACGGCGAGGACCGCTTCGGCCTTCGCCGCCACCGCAAAGGTAAGCCGCCCGGTGCCAGCGCCCACATCAATGACACGCTTGCCGCTAAAATCGAGCAGGCCGGTGAGCTCCTGAGAGTCCCAGCGCAAGAAGGACTGCGCGTCGTACTGTTCGGGGGCCACGACGTAGACGAGCCGGTCGTTAAGCCGCCGCATGATCTGTATCTCGGCTTGCCGCACCTCCTCCGGCTTGGAGGCCGCCGGCAGCGCCAGAGCCGCATCCACCCAGGAGGCGAGCGGTGGGCATTTGTGGCGCAGGTACCAGGCCACCACCGGGTTGGCATGAAGCGCGATCCCCCACGCGGTATCCGGCGGGGAACCAGCCAACCAGGATAACTGCACGCGCTCCAAAAGCAGCAGGGTGTTGAAAGAGAGCGCGGTCACATCCATCCAATCCAGCATGAAGCCCCCTTGAAAATCTAAAAATGTAACTACTCACCCTGGCTCCGAGGGGATCGTCAGATCCCCGTCAAGTCAAAATTATCTAGGACATCCCGGCAGAAATAGCTCCCCAGTTCAATTTGCTCCAAGAGGAACGTCAGTTCCCTGGTTCGGCGCGGCGTCGCGGATCTGGCGATCCGCTCTGAGCGCAGCTAACTGGGGAGGGACTTCCGCCACGCTGTACTAGGACTACGTTGTATAGCAGCCTGGATTTTGCTTGTGCCTCCACGCCGGCTCTGGCGGTCCGGCCAGAGCCGGCGTAGATACCTAAAAATCAGCAAACTGACGTAGCGCGAGTCTCTCTGCGCTGCTCCTCACCATTGTCCTCCCTCGATGATGTACCGGAAGAACATAGCCTCTATTCTACTCGGAGCCGCCAAAATCGCCAACAAAAAAGCCGCCGGTGGGCAAGCCCACCGGCGACCGGTTTACACTAGCAAACCTGGTGATTTAATAGCGCGCTTCGCGCCGGTAGGGACGCCGTTCGCGACGGTCGGTGCGCTCACGCGCCTCGTTGATCCGCAGCTCACGCCCGTCCATCTCATGACCATTCAGCGCCGCGATCGCGGCATCGGCTTCGGCGTCTTCCATCTCGACAAAGCCAAAACCACGCGCGCGACCCGTCTCACGATCGGTGATCAAACGCACAGCACTGACAGCTCCATGGGCTTCAAAAAGCTCACGGATCTGGGCCTCGGTGGCGCTATAAGGCAAATTGCCTACGTAAATGCTCTTCATCTAACAAACTCTCCTTAAAACTCCTTACACAGAAGGAAACTAAAAAATGGCTCGAAAGCCTGAAACTGTGGCCGATATGCCACTTACCTAGAAATATTATACCACACTTCGTCAAATTGACACGCGCATCAGCCCAAAAAGATCAACGCCACCCCGAACATGGCGACCACGGTTCCCAATACGGCGCGCAGGGTCACGCGATCCTGGAAGATCCAGTGGCCCAACGGCAACAAGAGCACCGGACTCAGCGCCATGAGCGTGGAGGCAATGCCCACGTGGCTCAGCTGCACCGCAGCCAACGAGAGCGACATCCCGATCACCGGGCCGATGAGCGCCCCCGCCAGGATGAAGGTGCGCGCGGGTTGCTTCCGCAACGCGCTGACCGTAGTCCGCGCCTCACGCTGTAACGCTGCGAGCGCCCAGATCACCAAGGTGGCCGTCACCACGCGCATCAAGCTAGCCGAGAGCGGGAAGAAGCCACCCTCCATCCCTTGCTTGGAGAGCACCAGGCCCGCCGCCTGCGCCGCTGCGCCTCCCACCCCACAAAGGATTCCCACAATGAACTGGCGGGGCGTCTCGGCCTCTGCCAGGGTAGCACGACGCTTGTTGGCAGGCGCGCGTTCCAGAATCACCCAGGCGATCCCGCCGATGGTGATCGTCACCGCGAGCAGTTCCAACCACGTCAGGGTCTCGCCCAGAAAGAGCCACGCCAAGAACGTCCCGATGACCGGTGTCAGTGCCATCAACAACATCGAAAGGCGCGCGCCGATTTGCGTGAAGGCGTAGAAGAGCAGCCCGTCGCCGATGACCAGCCCGACCACTGCCGAAACGGTGAGCCAGCCCCACCGCGCCGGTTCCGCGGCCCACGGCAAAAGACTGCCGCGCAAGACCCAGTGTATCAGAGAGAGGCAAACCGTCGCCGCCAACAGCCGCAAGCGGTTGACCACCTGCGAACCCACTTCCCGTCCGGCCAACGTGAAGAAAATCGAAGTTCCGGCCCAGAACAACGAAGTCAACAGTGCAAATACTTCACCCCAATATGCGCCCATAGCATTCCTTCCTAAGATAAGCTAAGCATTATGCGCGCATCATAACACAGAATTTCAGGGGTGCATCTCCGCGAGGGGCAGCGACTATATCGCCAAGTCGAACGGGAGATCGCTGATGTCCCGCAAGCGTCTTCCATCAACAAGCATCTGCAACATGTCCAACTGGTCTACGTTGCCGATTTCCTCAAGCGCCTCTTGCAGCTCATACAAAGCAAAGTGATACACACAATCTAAGTCCCCCGTTCCCAACGCGAGGGCAGCTATACGAGTAGGCAGTGGTTCCGCTGTCACAGCCACAACATGAGGAAGCGGCCCCTTACGGTTGCGAATCAAGTTTAACGCTTCTGTACGTGCGTTTTGTCCACGGTCGCTACGCAAAGTCCACTTACACGAGAGGCTGGCTATCAGAATTGGCAGAGGCTTGTCTGCATTTGCCTCACGCAAAGATGTTAAACAGGCTATCTTCTCATCTGAAACAAGTAGAGTCCCGGCAGCATTGATCTCCTCATCAGTGACCGGCAATCTGCCCACCACAATATCCGGCTTGACGATGTAATCCAGACCAAGCGAGGAGGCTAATTCGCCGCTATCTCTCAACGCACGTTCTATCTCGTCCAAATGGCTATACTGATCAAATTGAGCAATGGACATGTTGGTTGAGTAACGCCACTTTCCCGGCCTCAAATGATGCAACTTCTCAAATGCAGCTTCGAGAAAATCCCTGGTCAATTGCTCAAAGAGATTGCCAGAGGTTTGCCCAGATACTATGCCCAACTGCTCAGTGTATCCCAGACGCTCAACAATTCCCAGAGCCGCTGCACAACTGGTGCGATTGTCGCCATCTGCAAAGTTCGGGTAGATGTTTCCCTTCCGGCTCTCGCGGAGCCGGATCAACTGTTGGCAAAGCGCCTGATGGTAGCCCTTCCTCAACGCCAGCAACGTCATAGCGATCTCCTCTCAACCGGTTTGTAAAATGCAATCACATACTCCTCATGCATCCGCCGCTCAATTTGAGACTCACCCTCAACTTTTTCCCCAGCGGGTAACATCCGGCGGTTGCGATCAAGGTTTCTGACGCCAATACCAGGTACATCGAATCCAATCTGACGCCCAATAGCCGCCAGGCAGTTTTGGGTCTCGGTATCACGCCCCCGCATGACCGAATTTCCAACGACCAGGATGGCCACCTTGCCTGGTTTTAACACCCTGAACATTTGCTGTAAAACTCGCCGCATCTCTGAATAATAACGATACAACACCTGCCCTTTCTTCTCGTCGAGCGCAGCAATCGTGGCGACGACTTGAGCTACATATTCGGGAAGCTCCTCAAAACAAAAACCGGTGATAGCTTCACCACCAACATACGCTTTACGTTTCTCTCCCAGGGCAGTAATCGAGTGCTCTAGCCATACCAGGGAAAATTTATGCGCGCGCATGTAATCAATGGCATTCGAAGCATAAGGAGGCGAAGTAACTATCAAATCCACAGAAGCGTCTCTCAACGGAATCGCCTCAGCATTACCAAACAACGCTAATGATTGTGTCTCGCTTCCAATCGGCCCGATCAATCCAGTGATATTACTCTGTATCCGTTTTTCGAATTCTTCAATAGGTGATCGTTGGATTTTGGTCACGTAACGCTCTCGCTGTGCAAATTGCCCCACGTACTGCTCCCCTTGCACAATCTTGCCCGCTTTCGTCTTCACGATTTTTGCTCGATGGGGGCGCGTGTGCGCCAAGTCCAGAGCTAACGACACTCCCCCGGATTTGGTGATGATAATGGCGGAAAATGCAAGATTGAAAAAATGACGCAACCGAGCATCAGGGATACCTTCAATCTCATGAAGCAGTGCCATTAACTCTAACTGTGTCTGAGGCAAAAACCAATAGTCAACAAATTCCCTCGTCTTTGAGTCCCATCTTCGTGATAACAACGTCTCTAACAGCTCGGGGTAACGGAGCAGATTATTCCTGGCTTGCGTCACAATGCGCCGCGACATATTCGCTACCTCGAAGAGATCCAGTGGTGTAATTTTCACATTCGAAATCATGATAGCCATAGGATCAATATCAAACCCAATCGCCCGCCGTCCTGCCAGTACCGCTTCTAGCAAAGTCGTCCCTGAACCTACCATTGGGTCTAACACCACATCTCCAGGCTGCGTCAAACTGATGATGAACTTTCGAGGTAACTGCGGAGGAAATTTTGCTGGAAACGAATGGAAATTATGAGAGGCATAACCACTATCGCTATCGTGAAAATCCAGATCCTCTTGAAGCAATTGTACAATCACCTCAACAGATACCTCCATCACCTCAACGCGCTCAAGAGGTTCGACAAACAACGATTTTTGATAGTTCATCATCTCATACCTTTCTACATCCAATCAGCCGTATTATACCCCACCCACCCAATCTCATCAAACACAGGTTGACACGCTGCCCCTTTCCGTTAAAATGCCTCTCATGCAACAGCCGAGGGATGGAGGATAGGATAATGACCAAGCAACTCACAAGCACCGAGATTCGCCAGATGTTCCTGGATTACTTCGCCGAGCGCGGCCACACGATTGTGCCCAGCGCCAGCCTCGTGCCGCAGGATGATCCCACCCTGCTCTTCACCAACGCCGGGATGAACCAGTTCAAGGATGTCTTCCTCGGCCTGGGCAGCCGCCCCTACACCCGCGTCGCCGATACGCAGAAGTGTATGCGCGTCGCCGGCAAGCATAACGATCTCGATGATGTGGGCCGCGACAACACGCACCACACGCTCTTCGAGATGCTGGGCAACTGGTCGTTTGGCGATTATTACAAAAAGGAAGCCATCGGCTGGGCTTGGGACCTGCTCACCCGCGTCTACGGGCTGGACAAAACCCGCCTGTGGGCCACCGTCTTCAAAGACGACAAGAACATTCTGGGCGCGGACGAGGAAGCCGCCGGCTACTGGCGCTCCGAGACCGAAATCATCCCGGAGCAGATCCTCTACTTCGGGCGGAAGGATAACTTCTGGGAGATGGGCGAGTCCGGCCCCTGCGGGCCGTGCTCCGAAATCCACTACGACCGAGGTGCCGACGCCTGCGACAAGCAACACCTCCCCGGCCACGTCTGCGCCGTCAATGGCGATTGCGCCCGCTATACCGAAATCTGGAACCTGGTCTTCATCCAATACAACAACAAGGGCAATTACGACCTCGAACCGCTCCCCGCGCAGCATGTGGATACCGGCATGGGCTTCGAGCGGCTCACGGCCATCCTGCAAGGCGTGGACTCCAACTACCGCACCGACCTCTTCTGGCCCATCATCGCCAGGACGCAGGCTCTCGCCGGGCAGAGCGACGCCGAGCGCGAGGCCGAGTTCACCGCCTACCGCGTCATCGCCGACCACGTCCGCGCCTGCACGTTCCTTATCGGCGACGGCGTGCTGCCCGCCAACGACGGGCGCGGCTATGTGCTGCGCATGGTGCTGCGCCGCGCTGTCCGCTTCGGGCGGCGGCTGGGCTTCACCCGCCCCTTCATGGCGGAGCTGGCCGCGCTGCTGATTGAGATGATGGGGCATCAGTTCCCCGAGCTCCCGCAGCGCGCCGACTTCATCACCGCCACCATCATCGGCGAGGAGGAGCGCTTCCTCCGCACGCTGGATCAGGGCCTCGCGCGGCTGGATGAGATCATGGCGACCCGGCGCGCTGCCGGGCAGACGGACATCCCCGGCGGCGACGCCTTCTTCCTCCACGACACGCTGGGGCTGCCCCTGGAGGTGACGAAGGACATCGCCGGGGAGCACGGCTTTACGGTGGATGAACCGGGCTATCACGCGGCCCGCGAGGCGCAGCGCGCCCGCGCCCGCGCCGCCGGCGACTTCAAGGTGGAAGACGATAGCCGCGCCCGCATCTACGCGGAGCTGGCGGCGGCAGTGGCTGCCCATCATCCTGAACCGTTGGGCTACGATCCCTACGGCCCGCTGGACGTGGAGGCCGAAGTGGTGGGCCTGCTTGCTGGCGATACAATCGAGCTCGTGCTGAGCCGCACCGGCTTCTATGTGGAATCCGGCGGGCAGGTGAGCGATACCGGGCGTATCCTCGGCCCGGATTGGGAGGTCGCGGTGACGGAGATGCTGCGCCCGGTGGAAGGGCTGATCGTCCACAGCGGGCGGGTCGTGCGCGGGCAGCCCAAAGTGGGCGATAAAGTCACGGCGCAGGTGGATGCCGCGCGCCGGTGGGACATCCGCCGGAACCACACCGCCACTCACCTGCTGCACCGCGCCTTGCGGCAAGTGCTCGGCAGCCACGTCGCCCAGGCCGGGTCGCTGGTCACGCCGGAGCGCCTGCGCTTCGATTACAACTTCGAGAAACCCATGACGCCCGACCAGCGCGCCGAGATCGAACGGCTGGTGACGGAAGCCGTGCTGGCGAACTATCGCGTTGAGCCGCGGCAGGAAGCCTACCGCGACGCGCTGAGCCAGGGCGTGATCGCGCTCTTCGGCGAAAAATACGGCGACGTGGTGCGCGTGTTGCGCGTGGGCGAGCCGGAAGCGCCCTACAGCCAGGAGCTGTGCGGCGGCACGCACGTCACCCGCACCGGCGATATTGGCCCGTTCCTCATCACCGCCGAAGGCGGCATCGGCGCGGGCATCCGCCGCATCGAGGCTGTCACCGGGCGCGGCGCGCTTCAGGCCATCCAGACCCTCCGCGCGCAGCAGGAGCAAGCCGCCGCGCTGCTCAACGCGCCACCCGAAGCCCTTTCAGAGCGCGTCGAACGTCTCCAGGCGGAGCTCAAAGCCGCGCACAAGGAGATCGAAGCGCTCAATCGCAAACTCGCCAGGGAGAGCTTCCAAGCGCTGCTGTCTGAGGTTGTCGAAATCGCGGGCGTGCCGGTGCTCGCCGCTCGCGTGGACGCGCCTGATGCGGACACCTTGCGCGAGATGGCCGACTGGTTCCGTGACAAGATGCGCGGCGGCGTCATCGTCCTGGGAACGGTGATCGAAGACAAACCACTGCTCATCGCCGCCACGACGAAGGAGATGAACGCGCGCGGCATCCACGCGGGGAAAATCGTGAAGCAGGTCGCCCAGATTGTGGGCGGCGGCGGCGGCGGGCGGCCCGACATGGCCCAGGCCGGCGGGCGAGACGCGGGCAAGCTGGATGAGGCCCTCGCGGCAGTTGTGGGGCTGGTGGGGGAGATGGTGAAGACGTAATTTTGCCACGGATTACACGAATTTACACGAAGGGTATGAGATAAATTGTAAAATTCGCGTAATTCGTGGCTGAAAAATCACGTGTGAAATTGCCCCCCCTCACACTGGTGCTATGATAATCCACGCATCAATTAAAAGAAGTACGAACATGCCCAAACAGACTTATGCCTTAGAGAAGAACGGTCCCAAACGGCTCGAATTGTCCTGGAAGATGGGGTGGAAAGACCTCACCGTCAAATTCGATGACCGCGAAATCGGCGTCATCCCCGATCAAAAGGCCCTCAAGGAAGGGCAAGCGTTCTCCCTGCCCGATGGCTCCACGCTCCACGTGCAGCTGATCCAGAAGCTGCACGCCGTCGAGTTGCAAATCCTACGCGATGGCAAGCCCCTGCCCGGCTCCGCCAGCGACCCGGGACAAAAGCACAAGATCGCCTACGGCATCCTCTTCTTCCTGGGCGTGCTCAACACCCTGCTCGGCCTCGCCGCTGCCCTCTTCGAAGTCGAACTCCTGCAAAACATAGGGATCGGCTGGGGGGCAGCCCTCATGGGGCTGATCTGGCTGGTGCTCGGCTTCTTTGTGATGCGGCGTTCCAGCCTGGCGCTCATCATCGCCCTGGTGCTCTACCTCCGCGACAGTCTCGCCACCCTCTACTTCAGCTTCGAGGCGGGCGGCAACCCCACCACCCAACTGATCATCCGCGCGGCCTTTGTCTATGGCCTCTATCAGGGCATCAGCGCGATCCAAGAGCTCAAAGCGGCGGAGGCCCCGCCCGACGCGCTGCTCTGAGCCTCAAGCTATACGCTTTCTCCTGCCGGACGTGAACCCTTCGCGTCCGGCGATTCTTTTCCCCGTAGCCCACCGCTTGGCAAATCCCAAAGTTGTGGCATACTCACAGGGTTGGAGGTAATCTTGGATATCATCGAGATCATGCCGCAGGATTGGAGGTAATCTTGGATATCATCGAGATCATGCCGCAGGATAATCGCTACACGGTGCGCGAGGCGCTGCGCCTCAGCGAGGCGTCGCGCGTGTTGCTCGTGCTGCCGTGGGAGATTGAGCGCGGCTGGCAACAGCGGCTCGATTACGAGGTGCTGCGCCGCGAGCTGCAACAACAATCCCGCGACGTCGCCTGGGTGATACACGATCCCGAACGCCGCGCCCTACCCCGCGAGGTCGGCTTCACCGTCTTTCCTTCTGTGGAAGCGGCCAACGCCTATCTCACCCGCCATGAGACCTTCCCCCCGCTGCGAAAACCTGCGGTTCCCTCGCGTCCCCACAAGAACTGGTGGGCCGAGGAGCCGCGTCCCAAACCGCTGCCCCTGCCCAAGCCGCGTCCCTGGTGGTTGCTGCCCTTCCAACTCATCGTCCTGCTGATCGTGCTTATCACCCTAGGCGGCTTCACCTTCCTCACCCTCCCCACCGCAAAAATCACCCTGACGCCTACCGGGACAACCTTCACGCGCATCATCGCCATCTCCGTTGACCCCACCCTCACCGAGATCGATCTGCAACGCAACCTCATCCCTGCCCGCTACATCGGGGGCGAAAGTGAAGCCTACGCCGAAGTGCCGACCACCGGCAGCGGCTACAGCTTCACCGGCTACGCCGAAGGCATGGTCATTTTCACCAATTTGCTAGGGCAGGACTACCGCATCGCCGCCGGGACCATCGTCCGCACCTCCGCCGGCTCCTACCCTGTGCGCTTCCGCACCACCACTGAGGTGATCATCCCCCCCTTCGGACAGGTCGCCGCCCCCGTCATCGCGCTCCAAGAAGGGCCGCTGAGCAACGTCGGCCCCTATCAGATCAACCAGATCGAAGGCGTGGCAGGGCTGGCGGTGCGCGTGACCAATCCCGACGCCACGCGCGGCGCGGAAAGCACCACGGTCGCCCTCGTTGCCGAGGCCGACCGCGAGCGAGCCTGGAGTCTGGCTGCCGCGCGCGTGCTCGATCAGGCCTATGAGGATCTCCAGGTGCTCCTGGAACCGGGCGAATTTCTAGCGCGTGAGTCGCTGAGCATCGAGGCCGTCCCCCGCGCCGCCTACACCCACATCACCGGCGAACGGAGCGAGACGCTCGGCCTGAACCTGCGGCTCCTGGTGCGCGGACGCGCGGTTGACCTCCGCGACGCGCAGGCCGTCGCCTACCACAATCTGGCGGCCCACCTGCCGGCTGGCTACACACTGACCGCAGCGCGCTTCACTTATGGCGAGATCGCTGAGGAGGACGTAGGCCCTGGCATCTTCACCTTCTACGTGACCGCCGAGGGCTACGCCTCTGCCGAAATCAGCATCGCCAGCGTGCGCGAGGCGCTTCAAGGGCGGCCCGTAACCGAGGCCCACGCCTACCTGACGGAAACGCTCCCCCTGGCCCGCGCCCCGGAGATCGTAGTCGAGCCGGCGTGGTATCCGCTGATCCCGCACCTGCCGCTGCGCCTCGAAATTTCTGTCGTGCCGGAGAACTGGTAACACCGCCGCGATGCGCTATCTGGCTCTGGATGTAGGTGAGCGCTACATCGGCGTCGCAGTAAGCGACGCGGGCGGATTGCTGGCCCGTCCCCTCGCCGTCTTCAAGCGCACCTCCCGCGCCCGCGATTTCGTCAAGGTCAAGGCGCTGATCGAGCAACACCACGCCGAGGCGTTGGTCGCTGGATTGCCGCTCAACATGGATGGCACCGAAGGCCCACAAGCCGCCTGGGTCCGCGACTACACCGCCGAGCTGGCCGAGAGGCTGGCGCTGCCGCTGCACCTCTGGGATGAGCGGCTCACCACCGTCACCGCCGCCGAGATCATGCGCGCGCAGGGCAAAGCCCCGGACAAATCCTGGATTGACGCGGTCGCTGCGGCAGTCATCTTGCAAAGCTTCCTCGACGCACAACACCCCTGATTCGCCCCACAACCTCTCTGCCACAAGGATGTGGTATAATTTGCTCCGACAAAATATTGGATGCTGGATCGGTTCGCCGATTCCCTAACTCACCAGCTCGCTAGGCTGTTTGGAGAAAATATAATAATGAAACGATGGCATTTGTGGCTGATCAGCGCCGGTCTGGCGCTGTTGCTGTTGGGCTGCTCGTTGGAGCAGACTTACCTGAGTTTCTACCTGGATGGAAAGACCGAGGAACTCACCACACCAGCCGGCGCCGATGACACACCGGTGACATTCACCGTGATCCAGGGACAAAGTGTGCAACAGATCAGCAATGCGCTGGCGCGCGAGGGGCTGATCACCGACGCGGAGCTCTTCATGCGCTACGTGCAATACCATGGCCTCGACGCGGGTATCCAGGCGGGAACTTATACCCTCAACGCGACGATGACAATCCCGGAGATCGCCCGTACCCTGCAACACGCCCAAGCCGAGGAGCAGCAAGTGACGATCCCTGAAGGGAAGCGCATGGAAGAGGCCGCGGTCTTCATCGCGCAACAGACCAACATCGCAGCCGATGAGTTCCTCCTGCTGGCGCAGCAGGGCTGGCGCAACACCCGCCTGATTGACGACTACCCCTTCCTGGCAACGCTGCCCACCACGGCCACATTGGAGGGCTTTCTCTTCCCTGATACCTACCGGCTGCCAGCGCAGGCCACGGCCTACGATCTGGTTGACCGGATGCTGACCAACTTCGAGACTCAGGTGACGCCGGAGATTCAACAGCGGTTCGCGGATCACGGCATGAGCCTCTACGAGGGGATCACGCTGGCCTCCATCGTGGAACGCGAGGCGGTGCTCGATCACGAGCGCCCGCAGATTTCCGGGGTCTTCCACAACCGGTTGCGAGATGGCTGGTTCCTCGCCTCCTGCCCCACGGTGCAATACGCGCTCGGCTATCGCCCCGACGAGGGGACGTGGTGGAAACGCCAGATCTACTTTAGCGATCTGGAGGTCGCCTCGCCTTACAACACCTACCGCAACCTGGGACTGCCCCCGGCCCCCATCGCCAGCCCCGGCATCGCCTCCATCAACGCGGCGGCGCAACCGGCAGAGACAGATTACTACTTCTTCATGGTGGACTGCACCCGCAACGATGGCGGCCACTTCTTCTCGCGCACCGAGGCGGAGCACCTGTCCCACTTCCAGGCGTGCGGCGGGGTCTACAACACCAATCCGTAATCCCGCAACAAGACCGCGCACCACACACAAAAACCCCGCAGTCGGCTGACTGCGGGGTCTGGTTTACAAACGTGCGCCCGCGTCTCCTACTCCTCCATCGCCGCCGCGACTTCCTGAGCCGCGGCCTGCTCCGCGAAACGCTCGCGCATCTCGGCCATGAGCGACTCCAGCGGGCCGGCCACATCCGCAGCCTGAGCGTACTCGTAGACCTGCAAGGCCGCGGTATAGGCATCGCTGCCGGCGGCGGTGATCGTATCCACGAGCAGCTCCTGCAGCTGCATGATGCCAAAGACGATGGGTTGCAGCGCGTCGTAAAGCGCGATGTCGCGGGCCATGCCCTCCACATCGAAGCCTTCCGGCAACGCCTCGGGATGCGCACGGGCGACCTCGACCGCCTTGCGCACGAAGGCCTGGCTGCGCTCGCCCATCTTCGGCAACTCGTGCCGCTCCTCGGCGGAGAGCGCCACCAAGAAATGCAACCGTTCCTCCAGCTTCAAGATGAGATCGAGCACTGCGCGCTGCTCTTCGGGAGCCAACACCGCGTCAATTTTGTTCTGTTGCGCCATCGGTTACTCCTTTCCTGTGTAATCTGGGCTAGATATTAAGGGATGCTACCACTTGTAGTATACAGAAAGGTGAAAAAGTTGTCAACGCCAAAACACTCCAGCTTAAGGCGTGGGCAGCAACCGGGGAACCCGCCGCTCCCAGGTGAGGCCGCCATCGCGGGTGTGATAGAGGCCCGGCGTAGCAAGGCCCGCCAACCAGCCCTCCTCAGCGGAGACGAAGTTCAGCGGCCCGACGACGGGCAATGCGCCCAGCGGTTGCCACGAACGGCCCCCGTCATGGGTCTGCGAGAGGGAAAGCGCCGGTGTCCCCCACGCCCAACCCCTCACATCGCGCCATTGCACCTCGACACCGGGGCAGGGGAAGATCTCCCATGTTACACCGCCATCGGTCGTCTCGTAGATCCAGGCGGAATCCAGAACTTCCTCGCCATCATATTGCCGACAGCGGATCAGGAGCCGCCCGCTGAGGGGAGAATTGAGGTGCGGATCATGCGCGCTACAGAAAGCGAGCGCTGCATCGTCAGCCAATGGCAACGCTTCCGGCAGAGGCAACGGCTGCGCAGACCAGGTGAGGCCGCCATCGGTGGTCCAATCCACAAAAGCGCCCTCTTGCACACCGCTACAGTCGCGGGTGAGCCAGCCCGTCTGCGCATCGGCGAAGGCCAGCCCGGTCTTGGGGCAAGCCTGCGGCCCACCCGTGTACGGATCGAAGAGGCGCGCCCACGTCGCGCCGCCATCCGTCGTGGCGAAGAGCGCCACGTACTCGTGGTTCATTCCTACCCCCAGATGAACCAGTAGCCATCCCGTTTGCACATCGCGGAAGTAAAGCAAGCGAGGCGCAAAGTGCTCCGCCTCCAATTCATCCACCGGCAAGGGCGCGCTGACGATCCAGCTAACGCCGCCATCCAGCGTGCGCCAGATCAGCAACGGCTGCTGCTCAAGAGCGGCAACGTCGGCGGGGCGAGCAATTACCCACGCGGTCTGTGCGTCAACGCTGGCGAGCGTCCAAGGGCCGGCGGGGGGCGGCAGCGGGGAGAGATCACGCCAGGTGTGTCCGCCATCCGTGGTGCGAAGCACGCGCGCATTATCGGCGCTCAAGGCCCAGCCCTGCGTGGCATCGGCCATCGCCAGCGTCTTAAGGATCACCGGCGTCCCCACAAGCATCGGGTTAGGTGTTGCAGTTGGTGAAGGCGACGGGGTTGGCATGGCCGTGGGTAAAGACGAGAGCGTCTCGGTCTGAAGTGGAGCCTGCACAGCCGTGCAGGCCGTCAACAACAGCAATAGCAGCACCAGAGTGGGGTAAAGCCAGCGAACCATAGACACCTCCCGGGAAAGCGGGTTAGGGGGGCGGCGAAACTGTCGGGGTGGGCGTCGGATGCCAGAAGGCCGTGCCCGTCCCTTCACAAGGGTTGTAGTTCCAACCTAAAATCACGCGGAAGTCCACCGCGCTCCCCTCGGTGGGCTGCGCGACCACGTCGCCCGGCTGGAGCTGATAGAGGCGCATCAGCGTAGGGATCGCGGAACCTTTCGGCGATGTGGTAAAGTCAATGACGGTGGTGCGCGCCGTGCCCTGGGTCGGCTCCACAGCAACGACCTCAAAGCCCTCCAAACCCAGCCGGTAGGCCGCGACATGCCCCCAACCGCTGTTACCGTTGCCGTTCCATACCTCCACCACCGGGGGGCGCTGCGCTGCCCGGCTCGTCACTGGCGGCTGGGCCGCTTCCACCATAAAATCGTGGAGATTTTCACGGTTGGGGACGAGCACGTACCCGCCATTGGGGGCCGTCCACGATTGGATCAAATCGTAGCCCCGGATATAGCGACTCTTCACATCGCGCACGTCGAGCCGCGCCGCCACCGAAGCCAGCGAGAGCAACTGCGGCAGTTCGAGATCCGTCTCCACCCAATCCCGATACGCGCCCCAGAGCTCTGGCACGCGCGGAAGCAGATTTTGACTGAGCGCCTGGTGAAACAGCGCCCGGAGCACCTGCTGCTGGCGCCGATGCCGGTCGAAGTCGGAGGTGTTCCACCGCGAGCGCGTGTACCACAGCGCAAATTTCCCATCCAGGTGATGCACACCCGGCTCCAAATCAATGTCCGTCTGACCGATGGGCGATTCGTCGTCAGGATAGGTATCGTGGAAGGGGCACTCAACGACCACATCCACCCCGCCGAGCGCATCCACGATGTTGCGGAACCCATTAAAATCCACCAGCGTGTAGTAGTGAATGGGCAGGCCGAAATTATACTCGATAGTCGCTGCGAGTAAGGCCGGGCCGCCGCCAGGGTAATGCGTCCGTCCGGCGCGGAGATAGGCGGTGTTGATCTTATCGTAGCCCCAGGTGGGAATCCAGGCGTAGAAGTCGCGGGGGATGGAGATCATGCTCACGCCGGGCAGGTCGGGAAAGATCGAGACGATCATCAACACATCGGTGCGGGCCACCTCCTCGCCAGGGCGACGGTCGCTGCCGGCGACCAGGATGTTGAGCGTCCCGGGAGGCTGCTCGATCAGCGGCATAGCCACCGTGTCGGTCACGATCCGCACGCCGCCCCCGCCCGTCAACGTGATCGGCAAGGTCGTGTTGGGGCCATCCGCCTCGTAGATAGGCTCATGCGGGGGCAGAGAAAGCGGCGGTGGTGTGGGCGTCACCGTGGGCGTGACGGTAGGGAGCGGCGTCCGCGTCGCCGTGGGTGAAGAAATCGCCGTGGCTGTCGGCGTGGGGGTATTCGTCCAGGTAGGAATCGCGGTCGGGGTTGTCGTCGCGCGCGTCGCCGTGGGCGGCACCGTCGCCACCGCGATTTGGAGCGGCTCCGGCTGCCAGAAACGCACCACCACAACCACCAACACCACCAGACCGATAAGAATCAGCCATTCAAAAAAACGCACCCACTCTTTCATTACCCTCCCCCACCTGTGCGAAGCCTGCCTCAACCGAGAATCATACCACGCTCGCCCTTAAATGCAATGACAAACCCAAACCGCCACTTGATAGATTCCCGCCTCTGTTGTAGACTTCACCATGTAGAAATAGGTGACGGGTAACGGGTGATGGGGCAGTCCCCATCACCCATTTCCCATCACCCATCACCCTTTCCAAAAGGAGAACAAACATGACGCATACACCCGCAGGCCCGGAACGCGAAGTCACGGCCCGGCGCGCTTTCACGCTCGATGGCGCGCCGATCAGCTACATCGTGACGTTGAGCGCGGTCGTGATGGCGCTTGCCGCCGTCCCACTTTCTGTCGTCATCAGCTCCGGCAAGAGCTTCCCGCTCAGCCAGGGCATCTATCCGCTCGTCGGCTGGCTGCTCGGCCCGGTGGCCGGGGCCGCCGCCAACGGCGTGGGCGCGACGCTCGGCGTGGTGCTGGCCCCGCACACCACCACCCTACCCCTCGCCACCATCACCGGGGCCGCGCTGGGCGGATTGGCCGCGGGCAGCATGGGCGCGAGCGGCCCGCGGCGCCGCTGGGGACTCGGCGTCGGCGTGTTGGGGATCATCGCCTACCTGCTCTACGCCGGGCGCGCCGTCGCCATCAACGGCGCGGAGCCGCTGGCCGTCCTCGCTGGCTCCTTCATCAACTGGAGCGCCCTGCTGCTCTACCTCCTGCCCACCCGCGCCCTCTGCGCCCGCTGGCTGGCCGACCCCAATCTCAAGCGCGTCAGCCTCGGCCTCTTTGGAGGAACCTGGATGGTCGCCGGCCTCACCCACCTCTTCACCGCGACGCTCATCTACCTCAACAGCAACTGGCCCAACGCCGCCTGGTGGGCCTTCGCGCCGTTCGCCCCGTGGGAAAACCTGCTGCGGAGCCTGGTCGGCGCGGCCATCGGGGCGGGCGTCATCGCCGGGCTGCGGCGCATAGGATTGGTGAAGTCTGAACACGCCCGCTACTGAGCCGCTGGTCCGCATCCGCCAGCTCTCCTACCAATACCCGCGCGCCGCGCAGTTTGCCCTGCGCGACATCACGCTGGATATCCGGCGCGGGGAGTTCCTGGGCCTCATCGGGCCGACGGGGGCGGGCAAGACCACGCTCTGCCTCACCCTCAACGGCATCGTGCCCCAGTTCTACGGCGGGCGCTTCTTCGGCAGCGTCACCGTCGCCGGGCTGGATACGCTCGAATACCCCATCCACCGCCTGGCCCAACAGGTCGGCCTCGTCTTCGAGGACCCGGAGACCCAGATTACCGCCACCTCCGTCGCCAACGAGATCGCCTTCCCACTGGAAAACCTGGGCATACCGCGCGCGGAGATTCAGGCCCGCATCCCCATCGCACTAGCCCACGTCGGGCTGACGGGGACCGAAGGCCGCCCTCCCCACGAGCTCTCCGGCGGACAGAAGCAACGGCTTGCCATCGCCGCCGCGCTCGCCATCCAGCCCCAACTGCTCGTCCTCGACGAGCCAACCTCCCAGCTCGATCCGCAAGGCGCACAGGACATCTTCGCCATCCTGCGCGAGCTCAACCGCGAGCAGGGGCTGACCCTCGTCGTCGCCAGCCACGACGCCGAGGCGCTCGCCGAGCACGCCAACCGGCTGCTGCTGCTGGATGCAGGGGCCTGTGTCGCCCTGGAGACGCCGCGCCGCCTCTACGGTCAGGTACCGCTACTGGAACGCCACCAGGTGCGCCCGCCCCAGGTCGCCGCCGCCTTCCACCTGCTGCGCGAGGCGGGTGCGCCCGTCCCTGAGATTCCCGTCACCCTGGCGGCGGGTCTCGCGCAACTGCACACGCTCCGGGCGGCACAGCGTCTGGCCCCGCTCCCCGCGTCGCCGCCCTCATCGCCGCCCGCCGGCCCGCCGCTGATTACCGTCGAGCGCCTCACTCACATCTTCGATGATGGGTTGGTGGCGCTGCGCGACATCAGCCTGACCCTCCACACAGGCGAGTACATCCTCATCGCCGGAGAGAACGGCGCGGGCAAAACCACCCTCGTCAAACACCTCCTGCGCCTGCTCACGCCCACTAGCGGCAGCGTCATCGCCTTCGGGCAGGATACGCGCACGCTCACCGTGAGCACGCTGGCCCGGCGGATCGGCTACGTGGCGCAGAACCCCAGCCACCAGCTCTTCAACACCACCGTCGCCAACGAGGTTGCCTTCGCGCTCCGCTACCTCGACTACAGCCCGGCGGAGATCGCCGAGCGCGTCGCGGCCAACCTCGCCGCGCTGGGTCTGGCAGCGCACGCGGAGACGCACCCGCTCGCCCTCCCCCAGGGCGACCGCGCCCGTGTGGTCATCGCCGCGATCCTCGCCCTCGAGCCGGAGGTCATCATCTTCGACGAGCCGACCACCGGACAGGATTACCAGGGCGCGCGGGCCATCCTCGACCTGAGCCGCGCGCTCCACGCCACCGGCAAGACCATCGTCGTCATCACCCACCACCTCTACCTGATGCCGGAATACGCCGAGCGGATGATCGTGCTGGGCGAGGGCCGCCTCCTGCTCGATGCGCCGCTCCGTGAGGCCTACCACGCCCTCCCCACCCTGCACACCAGCCACCTGATCCCGCCGCAGATCGTCCAGCTCTCCCGCGATCTCTGCCCGGAGCACACACTGCTCACCCCGGCGGAGCTCGTCGCCTGCCTCACTCAGGAGCCGCCGCCATGCGCCCGTTGACCGTCCAAACCGTCACCCGCGCCTCGTTCTTCACCCGGCTGGACTTCCGCTCCAAGCTCTGGCTGATGGCAGTGCTCACCACGCTGGCCTTCCTCTGGGAGGATCCGCTCCTCAGCGGACTGCTGACGTTGAGCGTTCTCGCGGCCTGTCTGATCGCCGGCGTGCAGCGCGCCTACCTGCGGCTGATCTTCATCGCATTGCTGCCCTTTGCCGCCTTCATGCTGCTCTTGCAAGGCTTCTTCGGCGAGGCCCTGCTCACCACCCGCACCGGCCAGACCGCCTTCACCTCGCTGCTGAGCTTCCCGTCCACCTGGCCCCTGCTGGGACGGCTCACCCTCACCGCCGAGGGGCTGCGCTACGGGCTGGTCATCGTCTGCAAAACGCTCACGATGACGCTTGTCGTGCCGCTCGGCATCTTCACCACCGATGTCAACGCGATGATCGTCAGCCTGGTCAAGCTGGGCATCCCCTACCCGCTGGCCTTTGTCTTCTCCTCGACGCTGCGCTTCTTCCCGCTGCTCCTCCAGGAGGCGCAGAGCATCATCGAGGCGCAACAACTGCGCGGGCTGGAGCTCTCGCGGCTGCCCCCGCTCAAGCGCGCCCGCGTCTACGCCACCATCGCCGTCCCGCTCATCCTGGGGGCGCTGGCGAAGTCGCAGATGCTCGAAATCGTCCTCCAGGCCAAAGCCTTCGGCAGCGCCGAGCGCACCTACCTCCACGACTCCGAGCTCCGCCGCGCCGATTATCTGCTGCTGATCGGCTGCACGGGCCTGCTCATCGCTGCCCTCGTCGGCTACTTCGCCTGGGGGATCGGGCGACTGGGCGGGATATGAGATGCCACCTGTGATCCACAAGCAATCACCGCCGAGAACGAAAATGTAAGACGGGTTGCCAACCTGTCTTACGCTCAGGCTATTTTCTAGGGAGAAAGCTGATATGACCCGTTCCAAAATCTACGCCTACGCCATGCTCGCCGTGTGCGCTTTGAGCGCCGCCCTGCTGCTAAAACCGCCCCCCGCAACCGTGAGCCGCGCCGCAGAGAGCAGCGACATCACCGCGACGCTCACCATTGCGCCCCAGCCCGTCGCCCGCTACGGACTCATCACCGCGACGGCCACCCTGCACAACCCGGACTGGATCGCGCACCCCTTCACGCTCACCTATCAGACCGTGGGCCTCTTCCCGCGCAGCGCCCTGGCTGCCGGGCTGCTCGAGCCGGGGGCGACGTTCACCCACACCTGGCGCGCCACGGCGCTGCTCACGCCCACCGTCGCGGCGACGCTGCGCGTCTGGCAGGGCGACATCGCCTTGCCGGAGCAGACGCAGACCAGCCCCGTCGCCGGGATCGCCCCCACGCGCCCGTTGACGCAGCCCGCCCTCATCACCGGGACGATGGCGCTGACCCCAACCGCCGTCCGGCGCGACCAACCGCTCATCATCACCTACACGGTGCGGAATCTCGATGACCTACAGCCGCGCGATTTCGCTGTCGCCATCACACTGGTCGGCGGCTATCCCACCGAGTTCACCCTCGCCAGTCGCCTGCAACCCGACGAAGCGCGCATCTACACACTGGAAGCGCGCACGACGCACGGAGCCGCCGTCACCGCGACGTTGACCCTCTACAGCGAGGGGTACGCCCAGTTCACCCACCAGCGCACCGCGCCGTTCATCGAACACAAGCTCTTCATACCGCTGCTCATGCGCTAAAAACCTATCTCAAAACTCGCTCCAAGCCCCGTTGCCAGGCGTCTTCGGCTCCTGAAAACGGGGCTACGAGGAGTGGAGCTCTGGGATTTCGCCGGGTGATGGACGGGCTGTCGTCCTTCACATAAATGTGACATACACCATGAAGTGTGCTTCCGCATACCCAGCAGAATCGCAGAGAACTACACCTTCTCACACCCTCTTTGGAAACTCATCGAAATACTAACTAAATTTCACCCATAACTCCACTATGTGTCTGTTCATAATCTGGTAGAGATGGTAGAATAGGGGTGGAGGTGAGTATGCGCATCCAAGTCCGCTTGCCAAAGGTGAAACCAGATGAGTATGAACTGCCTGCAACGTG
>DAOTXC010000168.1:0-5718 GCA_034435555.1 Anaerolineae bacterium | reverse complement strand
CCATCCAGCACGAAAATGCTTATCAGCAGATTGGGCGGATTTAGCAGATTTTTGTTTGGCTATTCGCCATTCACCATTCGCAGATTCACTATTTTCGAAGGAGTCATCATGTTCCTTCGGTACACCACCGAGGATGAAAACGTAGGACAGGTTGCCAACCTGTCTTACGCTCAGGCTATTTTCTAGGGAGAGGTAAAGAGATGAAGACTCGCTATAGCAAAATCGTGATTGTGTTGATGCTGTTGCTGATGCTGCTCCCGGCGCACACGCCCGCGCGCTCAGCCCCGGCAGACCCGCCCGCCGCCAGCGACTACAAAGCGGGAGAGATTTTGGTACGCTTCAACAGCGGCATCTCGCTGAGCAGCGCCCACGAGGTGATGACCACGCATCAGGCCACGTACATCCGCACGCTCTACAACAACCCGGTCGAGCTGTGGCAGGTGCCGGAGGGCCAGGAGCTGGCAACCATTGCGGCGCTCAACCGCGACCCTCGCATTGCCTACGCCGAGCCGAATTACCGCTACCAGATCCAACTCGTCCCCAACGATCCGGGCTACACCAACCAATGGGCACATCCGCTGATGGGATCGGAGGTAGCCTGGAACACCACCACCGGCAGCAGCAACGTCACCATCGCCATCCTCGACACCGGCATTGACCCCGGCCATCCCGACTTCGCCGGGCGGCTGGTCGCCGGGTATGACTTTGTTGACAAGGACACCACGCCCAACGACGAGAACGGACACGGCACGCACGTCGCCGGCATCGCCGCCGCCACCGGCAACAACGGCGTCGGCGTGGCGGGCCTCGCCTGGGGTGCCAACATCATGCCCGTCCGCGTCCTCGATCACGAAGGTTCTGGATGGAACTCCGACATCACCGCTGGGATCACCTGGGCCGCCGATAATGGCGCGCAAGTGATCAACCTGAGCCTCGGCGGATCGGATTACTCACAATCCATGCAGAATGCGATCAATAACGCCACTGCCAACGGCAGCCTGGTCATTGCCGCAATGGGTAACGACCGCACAGATGGCAACCCCACCAGCTACCCCGCCGCCTACAGCAACGTGATGGCGGTCGCCTCCACCGGCCCTAACGATACCTACGCTTACTACTCCCAGTACGGCACGCATTGCGATATCTCTGCGCCGGGCGGCGCGATGGGATACCTGCACGATCCCAACGGCATCTACAGCACGATGCCCACCTATGCTGTTTACATGACGCAGAACTACGGCTACTCCATGAATTACGACTATCTCCAGGGAACTTCGCAGGCGACACCGCAGGTCGCGGGGCTGGCCGCGCTGATCTGGTCGGTCAACCCTGCCCTGACCCCCGCGCAGGTGCAGCAACTCATCGAAGAGACCGCGGTGGATTTAGGCTCTGCCGGCTGGGACCCTAATTACGGCTGGGGCCGGATCAACGTCCAGGCCGCCATCGCCGCCATCCCCTTGCCACCGCCTGACGCCCCCACGCTCAACGCGATCAGCAACGGCGAACAAGACGGCAATTATCTGGTGAACTGGAGCACAGTCGCCGACGCCACCAGCTACATCCTGCAACAGGCTGACGAAAGCACGTTCAGATTCCCGACGGTGCGCTACAGCGGAGCCAACACGCAGTTCCAGGTGACCGATCAGCTGGCGGGAACCTGGTACTATCGCGTCCGCGCCAGCAACGAGAACGGCGACAGCGAATGGAGCAATGTGGTCTCGACAGAGGTGTTACCACCGCCACCGGCGCTTCAGCCCATTGACAATCCCTCACAGGCCGACGAGTACCGCGTAGCGTGGCAGAGTGTGCTCGGCGCGACCGGGTACGTGTTGCACGAGGCCAATAACGCCAGCTTCAGCGCGTTCACAATCCGCTACACAGGGAGCGCCATCTACTACGATGTGACCGGGCAACGCGGCGGCGATTGGTACTATCGCGTCTACGCCTACTACGACGGGCTGAACAGCAGCTACAGCAACGTGGTCAGCACCACCGTCATCGCCTCCGATCTGGATATCCCGGACCTGGCGGACATCGCCAACAACGACGGCGACGGCGCGTACACCATCACCTGGAACGCGGTGGTCAGCGCCACGGGCTACATACTAGAGGAAGACAGCAGCCCCTACTTTGCCAGCCCAAACTCCGTCTACAATGGACCAGACACGAGCTACACCTGGCTGGATAAACCGGCGGGGACGTGGTACTATCGCGTCCGCGCGGTGAAGGCCAACGGCGACCGCAGCCCGTGGAGCTACAGCAAGGCCACGGTTGTCCGGAGCGCCGTTTACCTGCCCCTTGTCGCCAATAATCACACGCCCCTCATCCCGGTCAATCCCGATAACCCCATCCAGAACGGCGGCTTTGAGCAGGAAAGCGAAGGCTGGACGGAGTATTCGAGCAATGGCTGGAATCTCATCGTACACAAAGATATCCTCCCCTATCCCTACCATCCCCACAGCGGCGATTGGCTCGCCTGGTTGGGCGGCGACCATGATGAGATTGCCTACATCCAGCAAAACGTCACCGTCCCAACAACCCAACCCTACCTTTCCTACTGGGCCTGGATTGACTCGGAGGATCTCTGCAGCTACGATTTTGCCGGGGTGCGGGTTGATAATACTACGGTTGAAAGCTACACCCTCTGCGAAGAGAGTTCTACCAACGGCTGGACCCAACGTGTGGTTGACCTCAGCGCCTATGCCGGGCAAAACGTAGCGCTACAGATTCAGGTCGAAACGGATGGCTCTCTCTTCAGCAATCTCTTGATAGATGATGTGGCATTTCAATCCAGCGCAACCGTCGTCACGCGCCCCATCCGCCACACCGCACCTGAGATCAACACCCCGCCTCCAGGTCGCTGAGAACGCTTCAGCCAACGCCCAGAGTTGTGACTCTGGGCGTTGGCTTCTTTGCCATATCGGTGTATAATTCAAGTGACGAAAATAATTCCGACCAGCACACCAGGAGGCATCCATGAGCAAGTATGTCGCAGCCATTGACCAGGGCACTACGGGCACGCGGTGCATTCTCTTCGACCACAGTGGGCAGCCCATCATCTGGGCCTACGCGGAGCATGAGCAGATCTATCCCCAACCCGGCTGGGTCGAACATGATCCGCTGGAAATCTGGGAGAAGACGCAGAAGGTCATCCGCCAGGCGCTCACGCAGGGCAATATCCCCAGCGGCGAAATCGCTGCCATCGGCATCACCAACCAGCGCGAGACCACTCTCGTCTGGGATCGCAAGACCGGCCAGCCGCTCTACAACGCCATCGTCTGGCAGGATACGCGCACCAAGGGCATCTGCGACGCGCTCGCCCGCGAGAGCGATCTGGGGCAGGATCGCTTCCGCGCGAAGGTGGGCCTGCCGCTGGCGACCTACTTCTCCGGGCCAAAGCTCAAGTGGCTGCTGGAGAACGTCCCCGCCGTGGCGGAAGCCGCCGCGCGCGGCGACGCGCTCTTCGGCACAACCGATACCTGGGTGATCTGGTGGCTTACCGGCGGACCACAGGGCGGCGCGCACATCACCGATGTAACCAACGCCAGCCGCACGTTGCTGATGGATTTGCAGACCTTGCAATGGGATGCGGACATCCTCAAGACGTTAGGGATTCCCGCCGCGATGCTGCCGGAGATTCGCCCTTCGAGCGCCGCGCGGCCCTACGGCTTCACCGAGACCACCGGCCCCTTCGGCGAGGCGATTCCCGTCACCGGCGACCTGGGCGATCAGCAGGCGGCGCTCGTGGGGCAGACGTGCTTCAGCCCCGGCGAAGCCAAAAATACCTACGGCACGGGCTGCTTCATGCTGCTCAACACCGGCACGGAGATTGTGCCCTCCGAGAGCGGCCTGCTCACCACACTCGGCTACAAGTTCGGCGATGCGCCCGCCGTCTACGCGCTGGAAGGCTCCATCGCCATCACCGGCGCGCTGGTGCAGTGGCTGCGCGATAACCTCGGCTTTTTCGACCGCGCCCCGCAAATCGAAGCGCTGGCCCGCGAGGCGGCGGATGCAGGTGGAATGTACATCGTCCCGGCCTTCTCCGGCCTCTTCGCCCCCTACTGGCGCAGCGACGCGCGCGGCGTCATGGTAGGGCTGACGCGCTACATCAACAGGCATCATATCTGCCGCGCCGCGCTCGAATCCACCGCCTACCAGACCCGCGACGTGCTGGAGGCGATGGAAAAGGATTCTGGCGTGGCGCTCAAGGCGCTCAAAGTGGATGGCGGCATGGTCGCCAACACCCTGCTCATGCAGTTTCAGGCGGATATTCTGGGCGTGCCGGTCGTGCGGCCCACCGTCACCGAGACCACGGCGCTCGGCGCGGCCTACGCCGCTGGGCTGGCCGTGGGCTTCTGGAAGGATACGGACGAGCTGCGTAAGAACTGGGGCGTGGATCATATCTTCGAGCCGGGGATGGACGCGGCACAGAAAGAGGCGCTCTACGCCGGGTGGAAAAAGGCCGTCGAACGGACATTCGATTGGGTGGAGGAGTAGCTGGTTACTAGAAGCTTGTTGCTAGAAGCTTGTTGCTAGAAGCTGACAACTCTGGCACTCAAGTATCCAGCAACCAGCAACCAGCAACCAGTATCCAGCTTCTAATCAGGAGGACTTCATGCACGAACTTTATGACATCATCATCATCGGCGCGGGGATTGTGGGGGCGATGACTGCCCGTTGGCTCTCGCGCTACGATCTGCGTATTTTGTGGATCGAGAAAGAGAGCGATATCTGCACCGGCGCGACGGCGGCGAACTCCGCGCTCGTTCACGCTGGGCATGATGCTGTGCCTGGCTCGCTCAAGGCGGAGATGAACGTGAAAGCCAACCCAATGTGGGATCAGCTTTCCGAGGAACTAGACTTCGCCTTCGGGCGGACGGGGGCCTACGTCGTCGCCATCGGCGCGGAGGAATGCGCCAAACTGGAGCAGCTGCTCGCCCGCGCGCAGCAGAACGGCGTCCCCGCCGCGATTATCTCCGGCGAAGAGATGCGCCGGCGCGAGCCGCAGATCAACCCGGAAGTGAGCGGCGCGCTGCACATTCCCACCGGCGCGATCTGCGATCCCTGGGGGGCCACCATCGCCGCCGCCGAGAACGCCGTGATGAACGGCGTGGAGCTGCGGCTCAACACGGAGTTCCTGGATTTCATCTGGGAAGGCGAGTCAGCGAATCAGCGAGTCAGCGAATCAGCTAAAATTGTGGGTGTCAAAACGAACCAGGGCGACTTCCACGCCCGCTGGGTCATCAACGCCGCCGGGCTGTTCGCCGATGAGGTGATGCACAAGGCCGGCGTGCGGCCGGAGTTCAAGATCACCCCCCGACGCGGCGAGTATTTCGTCATGGATCGCAACCAGGTGGAGATTAAGAATGTGCTCTTCCCCGTGCCCACTGCCATCAGCAAGGGCATCCTGGTGACGACGACCCTGCACGGCAACACGCTCGTCGGCCCGAACGCGGAGAATATCGAGGACAAGACGAACGTGGACGTGACCCCCGCCGGCATGGCAGAGATCTGGGCGGGCGCGATGAAGCTCACGCCGGGCCTCAAACAGCGCGACATCATCGCCGTCTTCGCGGGGCTGCGGCCCGGCGGCAACGCCCCGTGCGCTAATCCCGCCGTGGATTACAACCACGACTTCATCATCGAGATTCCGGCGGAGGTGGACGGCTTCGTCAACCTCGGCGGGATGGAATCCCCCGCGCTGACCGCCGCGCCCGC
>DAOTXC010000167.1:0-4008 GCA_034435555.1 Anaerolineae bacterium | reverse complement strand
GGATGGCGGCGCGCCACCAGCGCCCGGCTGATGATGAATCCCAGGATGCCGAAGGCGGCGTAGACCCACGCCTCCCACCAATCCCACCGCCGGGTGATCAGCAGCGGCAGCAGTGGGATGATGACGATGAAGAATAGCATTTGGATGATGACGCGCGGGGTGATGGCTTTGGATTGTGGGTTCATCGTGGATTCCTTTCTTGGTTTTTAACGCCATGCGCTTCCAGCAGCCTGACAATCTGGTCAGCTTGTTGGGGCGCGACGCCGAAATCCACTGGTTTGAATTCACTCTCGATGCTGAAGACCTCGTAAGCGCGGATTTTCAGCAGGGTGGGGAGCGCCATGAGCGGACCCATGAGTAGCCCCAGGCCCAATCCTATTAAGAACAGCCCCCGAAAGTACATCCAGGCTGTTACGCCGGGATGCGCACCTTGGAGCAGGCCCACCAGGGTTGTGAGTAAGCCTATCCCGGCGCTGTACATGAGCACATCGAGCGCGATATCCAGCAGTTGCCACCCAACAGTAAGCCGCCTGTGTGTGAAGCCTTCGGCGCAGCGCAGCGGCATCTCGCTATACGGTTTGTCGCGCACAAAGCGCACCAACGTTTCAGCGGGTGTAATGGCAATAGCTCCCTGGGTGGGGATCTTTGTGATCATGTGAAATTGCCAGTGACGGCGCGGCGCCATCCCCAGTTGTGAGCGATTGGCTGGCCTTCTGCGGTCCAGCCACACGCGGCAGGCGAATTTTTCCGTATCGCCTATGGGAATGCCATCGGTTGGCGCTGGCATTGCTTATACATTCTCCGTTAGTGGCGGTGAGATCGTGCGGCGGTTGACGCTTCCGTCGTGGTAGACGCGGACGACCTCGAAGCGGACGCGCCCTGCGGCGACCGCCTCGGCGATGCGGCGCTGGCCGGTGGTGAGCTCGCTCTTGCCCTGCTTGATGTCCACCAGGATAACCTCCAGTCCGCTCCCATCCGCCCCGTTGTCCTTCACTTCGGTGTAGCCGTCGAAGATCACGTAGTCAATGGGATTGCCCAGGAAGCGCGCGTCGGCAGGGAGGTAATCGAAGCCGGGGAGTAGGGGGGCGAGTTGCTCGGCGGCCTGCCCCTTGAGCACGGCGCGGCTTTGCGCGGTGCTCTGGCGGCGCGCCTGGCGGATCTCCGCGTCGCGCTCGGCGGCGAATTCGCGCAGCTGGTGCTCGTAGGCCCGGATGATCCGCTCCCGGTCGAGGCGCGCCTGAGCCTCCACCGAGGCCGACAGCTCCGCCCGCAATGTCTGCTTCTCAGCCTCCCACCGGCTGTGGAGGATGAAGTACGCCAGCGCCGCCCCCAGCAACGCCCCGACAATCAGCAAAAGATAGTCCATTAGCTGTCCACTCTGCCTCGCTCACTGCTCCCAATACATCGGCTCGCGGGGCAGATAGAGGCCGCTGCCCTCCAGGCCCGTGAATTGCCCCTCGCGGACGAGGAACTCGCCTCGCCGCAGGGTGGCGATGACGCGCCCTCGGATGGGCAGCCCCTCGTAGGGCGTGTAACCGGCGAGCGTGTGCAGGCTCTCGGCGCTGAGGACGCTCTCGGCGTGGGGATCGTAGAGCACGACATCGGCATCCGCGCCGGGGTGCAGGCCGCCCTTGCGTGGCCACAGCCCGTAGATCTGCGCCGGATTTTTCGCCAGCAGACGGGCCACATCGGGCCAGTCAATCCAGCCCTCCTCCACGCCGTAGGTCGCGGTCAGAGGAAGCAGCGTCTCCATGCCGGGCAGTCCGCCGGGCGTCTGGGTGAAATCGTCGTGCGCGAGCTTCTGCGCCTTCGTGTAGTCACAGTGGTCGGTGATGAGCATGTCCACCAGGCCCGCGCTGACCATCCGCCAGAGGCGCGCCGGCTCGTCGGGATCGCGCAGCGGCGGTTGGAGGATGTAGCGCCAGGGTTCATCGCCCTCGTAGACGCGGTTGTCGAGGATGAGGTATTGCGGCGTGGTCTCCGAGAAGGCGATTTGTCCGTTGTCACGGGCCTCGGCGATGAGCGCCACGGTGCGCGCGCTGGAGTTGTGGGCGATGACGACGGGCGCGTCCACGGCGTCGGCCAGGAAGAGCACGCGGGCGGCGGCCTCATGCTCGGCGAGGACGGGGCGCGCCTGCCCGTGGTAGCGCCAGCCGGTCTGCCCGGCAGCGATGAGCGCCTGCGTCTGCGCGGTGACGAGCGCGTCATTTTCGCAGTGGACGAGCGTCATCAGCCCATAGCGGGCGGCGGCATCGAGCAGGCGGAGCAGGGTGGCGTCGTCGGCGTAGTAGTTGGGGCGGTAGGTGGTGTAGAGCTTGATGCTCGTCGCGCCCAGTTCGGCCAGCGCCGCGAGGCGTTCCTCCTCGCCGGGGGGGATGTCGGTGAGCATCACGTGGTAGGCGTAGTCAATGACCGAGGGGGCCGATTCTGCCAGCCGCGCTTCGACGGCCTGCTGTAAGGTCTGGCCCTGGTACTGTGTGGCGAAATCAATCACTGTGGTGACGCCGCCGTAGGCGGCAGCGCGGCTCTCGATGAACCAATCGTCGGGGGTCTTGTAGATGCCGGTATCGAGTTGGATGTGGGCGTGCGCGTCAATGACGCCGGGCAGCACGAGCAGGCCGGTCGCGTCGAGGGTCTCGATGTCGCCCTCTGCGGGGAGAGCCGCGCGTAGGTCTGTGCCGAGCGCCTGAATCGTCTCGCCGTGGATCAGCAGATCGCCCTCCCACATCCCCTCAGGGGTGACGAGGACGCCGCTGTGGATCAGCAGGGTGCGTTTTGTGTGCATAGATTGTCTCCTCTCTGTCGGGTAAACTGTGCTTGATAGCGATATTGTAGCCCAATTTCGCCCTTTGGGTAGCACGAAAACCGGGCGATGGTTTTCCATCGCCCGGTTGGTTGAGACATGTGAAGTCCCAAGTAATTTCTGCGGTTACATTTCAGTTTCCGATAACTTACTTTACTTACAGCGTCGCTGTATGGTCCTCTACGTTGGTTCCCAGTTTATCGGCTTCTCTGGCCTTATAGCTGCTTATCAGTTTCCTGGTATGGCGACCTTTTCACTGATTTACGGTGTGGATTTCTAATCTTAACGATTAGATTTCTTTCCCGCTTACCAACTTCAAGTCATTTTCGGTTATCTTCCCCTGTTAAGTAGCCCTTATACTCGGGACTTCTACCTTTATTATAGGGGATTTCCTAATATTTGTCAATACTTTGGCGATGAATTTTCATGCTTTTTTGACAAACCGCTTTGCTATTCCTGCTCTATCGGCTCCGCGACCAGGGCTGCCTGCAGCGCTTGCCGGGTGCGGGCGATGGCTTCGTCGGGCGCGGTGCGCTCCAGCGTCTCAAGCCGTTGCATCACCATGCGCAGGACACCCAGATTGATATCACGCAGCTCCTGGGCCAGGGTCAGCCACTCCTTGCGCACGCTGGGATTGGGATTGCTGTGAAGCTCGATGGCGATGCTGGCCGGATGCGTGCGTCCGGGGGCCGATTCTAACATCTCGCCGTGGCGCGCGGCGGCGATGCTGAAGTAGAAGGAGAGGAGCGGCTCGACCAGACGTTGCACGCGCTCCCAAACGAGCTCGGTCTCTTGGGCGATGGCGAAGAAGGCCTGGTAATAGCGCTTGGCCTCGGCGTATTCCATGCGGAAGTAGTGCGCCCCGGCGCTCGTGGCGCAGTAACTCGCCAGGTACCATTCCAGATCCATCATGCTCGCCCCTGGCTCGCCCGCGAATATCAGATCGCAGACGATGCGCGCTGCTTCCAGGAAATGTCCGCGCGCCTGCTCGAAATCGGTCATGCGGATGTTCAATCCCAGGGTGTTGAGGGTGTTGGCACGTTCCAGGGAGGGCGGCTCGGTCAAGGTGACATTTTCCAGATCGCGCAGGATTTTTTCCAGCTGCGGCAGGCTGTTGAGAGGGCAGGCCCAATCCTCGCTGATGAGTTGCACGCGGGCGGGGAGCCCCGCGCCGTTGGTGGAGGTCTGCGCCAGTTGAATGAGCT
>DAOTXC010000166.1:0-6119 GCA_034435555.1 Anaerolineae bacterium | reverse complement strand
GGTGCCGCAGCCGCAAAAGGGATCGAGCACCCAATCGCCGGGATTGCTGCTGGCCTGGATGATGCGCTCCAACAGCGCGAGGGGTTTTTGGGTGGGATAGCCGAGGCGTTCGGCGGCAGCGGCATTTATGGGATCCACATCAAGCCATACATCAGTCACATCAATTCCAGGAAGTTCTTCAAGGGATTTCTTTAGTCGGGGAGTACCCGTTTTAGTCAAAAATATCCGCCCTTCTTTCACTAATCGATCTATTCCATCCTGATCATACATCCAATGGCGACCAGTGGGCGGCGCTATTAACTTCCCATAAAACATACGTGGTGGCCCTTGTCCTGCTCCAGAAAGATCGGATATTCGATAAATCTTATCGTCCTCTGTTATTAGATCATGTCCACGTACTGTTTTATCTGTCTGTGGTATCTTCGGCGGAGTCCAATTATATGTTTGAGATTTGGTATAAAAAAATATTACATCGTGAGTTCTACCATATTGATTGCCAGCTTTTCTGCCGCTAGTTCGTTTCCAGATAATCTCATTTCTGAAAGAAGAACCGCCAAAAATCGCATCGAGGATGATCTTGAGGTAATGGCTGGCGGTGGGATCGCAGTGGAGGTAGAGGCTGCCGGTGGGCTTGAGGACGCGGTGGAGCTCCACCAGCCGGGCGGCCATCATCACCAGATAGGCCATCATCTGATTCGTCCCCACGAAAGACCGCAGTGCGCCAATCATCTGGCTCACCCGGTCGGGCGCAGCCGTCGCCAAATCCGTGTATACCCGTTCCGCCGCCGCGCCCCAGTGCCAGGTGTCATCGAACGCCTGAATTTGCGCGTCGGACTCGGCCCCGCTCTCATCCTGAAACAGCACATTGTACGAGCGGTTGGAATTAAAGGGCGGGTCGAGGTAGACCAGGTCTATGCAGGCGTCGGGGAAATACTCCTGCAAAATCGGTAGATTGTCGCCGTAAAACAGCGTGTTGCGGGTCGGTACATTGGGCATGATGACTCCAGAGTTATGCTAGAAAATCCGTCTCACTGTCCTATTGCGTATTGCGTATTGCGTATTTCGTATTTCGTATTTTGCTTTTACGCATTACGCATTACGCATTACGCATTACGCATTGGACCCATTTTACCACCGAATTGCCGCGTTACCGCACGCGACAAGATAGGCGTTGGCCTGCGAGAAGTGGCGGCAGCCGAAGAAGCCACGATGCGCGGAGAACGGCGAGGGATGCGCCGCTTCGAGGAGCAGGTGGCGGGCGGGGTCAATCAGCGCGCGCTTGGCCTGGGCGTGGCGGCCCCAGAGCATGAAGACGCGGCCCTCGCGCGCACGGCTCAAGGTCGCCACAATCTGATCGGTAAGCGCCTGCCAGCCCAGCACCTGATGCGAGCCGGCCTGACCCGCTGCCACGGTGAGCGTGGCGTTGAGCAGCAGCACACCCTGCTCCGCCCAGCGGGTGAGATCGGTGGAGAAGAGCGGCGCGTCGCCGTCATAGACATCGGCGGCGATCTCTTTGAAGATGTTGCGCAGGGAGGGGGGCGTTTTGCAGCCGTCCGGCACGGAGAAGGCCAGCCCATGCGCCTGCCCCGGCCCGTGATAGGGGTCTTGCCCCAGCAGCACCACCCGCACCGCATCGAACGGCGTCAGTTCCAGCGCGCGGAAGACCTGCTCGCGCGGCGGGTAGATCGTCGCGGTAGCGCGTAGCGCCTCCACCCGCGCCAACAGCGTCTCGTGATAGCCCTCACGGAGCAAAGGGACGGCATCGAGCCAGGTTGAGTCAAGCATCAAGCCTCCAAGCAACCAGCAACCAGCAACCAGTTACAACCTCGGCAGCACCACGCCGGTCTGGCCCTGGTACTTGCCCTTCTTGTCCGCGTAAGAAATCTCACAGGGATCGTCGCCCTCGAAGAACAACACCTGCGCGATACCCTCGTTGGCGTAGATTTTGGCGGGCAGCGGCGTGGTGTTGCTGATCTCGATGGTGATGTAACCGTGCCAGCCCGGTTCCAGCGGCGTGAAATTCGTCACGATACCGCACCTGGCATACGTTGATTTCCCCAGCACTGCGCCCAGCACATTGCGCGGCATCCGCATATACTCCAGACTGCGCGCCAGCGCAAAGGAGTTCGGCGGGATGATGCAGACTTCGCCGCGAAATTCGATCATCGCCCGCGTATCGAGATGCTTGGGATCCACCATAGATAAATCGCCCACGCCGGAGGTGAAGACCATAAACTCATCCGCCACGCGAATATCGTAGCCGTAGGACGAGAGGCCATACGAGATCACCCCATTGCGCACCTGCCCATCCTCAAACGGCACGATCATCTGCGCTTCCAACGCCATCTTGCGAATCCAAAAGTCGGGTTTGAGACCCATGTAGAATACCCTCCAAAAATTATAAGGTTTTTGCTATTGCGTATTGCGTAATTTGCACCGTTACGCATTACGAACAGGACTTACGCAAGCATCGAGAACCTAACCGCAGAGTACGCTAAGAACGCAAAGAAAATTATCATTCGGTGTTTTTGAAACTCTTAACAGAACAACGATCGTCTTTTTGAGCAATGTTGGTTGGTCTTTTGGTAAAAAACTCTGCGTCCTTTGCGCGCTCTGCGGTTAAAGATGTTGAAGCCGCACGATTGCGTAAGTCCTAACGCATTACGCATTACGCATTACGCATTACGCATTACATCTTTTCAGGCGCAGCCACGCCCAACAGCGCTAGCACCCGCGCCAGGACGGTTTTCGCGGCGCGCACCAACATCAGCCGGGCGGCGGTCAACTCCGGCGCGTCGGGGTCTACCACACGGCAATCGCGGTAGAAGGCATGGAAGAGTGACGCGAGCTCGGTGGCATAGCCGGTGAGATGATGTGGCGCGAGGTTCGCTGCCGCCAGCGCGACCAGCTCCGGCAGCGCGAGCATCTTCCGCAGCAGCGCCAGCTCGCTGGGATGCGTGAGCAGCGCCGGATCGCCCGCCGCATCGGTGGCGATGCCCAGCTCCTCCGCCTTGCGCAGCACGCCCGCGATGCGCGTGTGCGCGTACTGCACATAGTAGACCGGGTTGCGATCCGATTGCTCCACCGCCAGGTCGAGATCAAAGTCCATACTCACATCCACCGTGCGGGTGAGCAGCATGAAGCGGATGGGATCCGGGCCGACCTCATCCACCAGCTCGCGCAGGGTGATGAACTCGCCGGAGCTCTTGGACATGCGCACTTCCTCGCCGCTGCGCAGTAGCGTGACCAGCTGGTAGAGGATAATGACCACGCGGTCGGTATCCAGCCCTTGGGCCTGCGTCGCCGCGATGACGCGGGGCACGTCGCCGTGATGATCCGCGCCCCAAACGTAGATAGCCCTATCGAAGCCGCGCAGCACGAGCTTGTCCCAGACGTAGGCGATGTCGGAAGCCAAATAGGTGGGGCGATCTTCGGGATTGGAGATGACTTTGGGCGAGCGGATGAGCACCGCGTCCTTATCGAGATCGGGATGCGTGAACCAGGTCGCGTCGTCCTTCTCGACGATGTAGCCGGCCTCGCGCAACACCGCCAGCCGCTGCTCAAAGAGACTGGGGCCGCCATCGGGGCCGGGCGCGTAGAAATCGCGCTCGTGCCGCCAGCTGTCGAAGTGGACGCGCAACGCCGCCAGGTCTTCCTCAACAATAACGAGCACCCGCTCGATGCCCCAGCGCATGATCTCGCGCAGCGCGCTCTCGCGTTCTGCATCCAGATAGCGCCGTCCCACCGCCGCGACTAGGTCACGCGCCATCTCTTCGATGTACGCGCCAGGATACGTTTCTTCTTCCATCATTACCGGCTCGCCGAGCAGCTCCGCGTACTTGAGGAAGATGCTCACGGCGAGCTTACGCGCCTTCGAGCCGGCATCGTTGACGTAATACTCGCGCTCGACGGTGTAGCCTGCCGCCGCCAGCACGGAGGCCAGCGCGTCGCCGATGACGGCGTTGCGCGCCGAGCCGATGGTGATCGGCCCAGTAGGGTTCGCGCTGACGAACTCGACCTGCACGCGCTCGCCTGCGCCCAGCGTGAGGTTGCCCCACGTCTCGCCCGCCTCCAAAATAGCGGGAACCTGTTGCGCCAACCAGCTCTCATCCAGCGTGAAGTTGATGTAACCGGGCGGCGCGACCGCCACCTCGCCCACAAAATCCGCCGCCGGAATGTGCGGCGCGATGGCCTGCGCAATTTGCAACGGCGCGCGCTTGAGCGTCTTCGCCAGGCCCATGCAGACGGGCGAGGCATAGTCGCCATGCGCCGCGTGGCGGCAGGCGTCCAGCGGGACGGGATCGGGGATGTCGAAGGGCGGTAGCGCGCCTGCATCCTGCGCGGCTTGTAGTCCGGCGCGCACCAACGCACCCAATTGATCGCGAAGTGTTTCTGTCGTCATAGGCACGACTCCTTTTTTTCGAGATGGGGCCGGTCACGGCGACCAGCACGGGGCACAGTATACCACAGACAACAGGAGAGCGCAGCAGGGTCGCCCCCACTGCGCCCAACAATCGAATCCGATAGGCTCTTCTAAGCCCGCCCGGCGCTCTTGAAGATCTCGATCTTGTGCTCGACCACCGCCTGCATCGCCGCGATAGCGGGCGTCAGGATTTTGCGCGGGTCAATCTGATCGGGATGCTCGGCCTGGAACTTCTGGACGGTCTTAGCGAAGGCGTGCCGGACCTCAGTATCAATGTTGATCTTGCAGATGCCGCGCTCCACAGCCATCGTGATCTGATGATCGGGGATACCCGACGCGCCGTGCAAGACCAGAGGCACATCCACCTTGCTGCGAATCTCCTCCAGGCGGCCAAAATCCAGCTTCGGCTCGCCCTTGTAGAAACCATGCGCGTTACCGATGGCAACCGCGAGGAAATCGAATCCCGCGTCCTCCACGAAGCGCACGCACTCATCGGGATCGCTCATCATCGCCTCGCGCTCGGAGACCACGACGTGCTCTTCCTCGCCGCCGATCTTGCCGATCTCCGCCTCGACGGGGATGCCGATGGCGTGGCAGGCTTCCACGACCTTGCGCACCTCGGCAACGTTCTCGTCGTAGGGATGCTTCGACGCATCGCGCATGATCGAGGTGAAACCCTGGCGCAGCGCCACCATCACCGTCTTGAAGTCCGGGCCGTGATCCAGATGGATCGCCACCGGCACGCTCGCCAGTTTGGCGGCCTGCGCCACAATCATCGGCAGGAAATCCGCCCCGGCGTACTTGAGCGCCCCGGCGGAGATTTGCACCAGCACGGGGGCCTGCTTGGCCTCCGCCGCGCGGATAATGGCATGGGTGATCTCCAGGTTGTTCGTATTGAACGCCCCTACCGCGTACCCGTGCTTCTGTGCATCCAACAACAGTTCCTTACTTGTAACTAACATAGTCTTCTACCTCCATAGAAAAATTAACGAGTCAGCGAATCAACGAATCAGTGTGCAGTACCTCAGTGCCGCTTCCACCACACGTAAATCAACGCCTCGCCGCCGTCCTCGTAATACTCAAGCTGTAGACCGTCTCGCCATACTGCACAATGTGGACGCCGCTACTCGCGGGAGGCGTCGCCGTCCCTGGAATGGTCAAACCGCTGTCCCACGTAGATGTAGCTGGGATTGACGATGCCGTTCGTCCGCGCCAATGTCGCCAAATTCACGCCGTAACGATTGGCGATGCTGAACAACGTCTCACCGGGCTGCACCACATGCACCGTCCCGCCCGAACCCTGAGCGCCAGCCAGAGCCGGGAAGAGCATACCAACATCAAGGTTATTGCAAGCGCACCTCCCCACCATCGCTTTATGGATGCACCTCCTGCGTGCCTGGGGATTTATCTTCTTCTATGATATACGCAACCCGCATCCAGGTCAAGCCGCCATCACGATTTCTTGCTCCCCACGCCCACTTGCCGTATAATGGAGTTAGACTGACGCCGGAGGACGCTCAATGAACAAACGCACGCTCTTTTTTGTGGGGATCGGCTGCATCATCCTGGCCCTGCTGATGTTGGCCCGCGTCCACATCCCGACCCTGGCGACGCACACCATCGGCGCCAACGTGGGCGAGCAGAGCCTGCTACCGCCGACCACGACCCCTACACCGACCCTCCCACCCACCTACAC
>DAOTXC010000165.1:0-2272 GCA_034435555.1 Anaerolineae bacterium | reverse complement strand
ATGAATCCACGCCGGCGTTGCCCCAGCGACCTCCTCCGGCAGGCGCACCCGCACGTAGCATGGCTTGAGCCGGCGCTTCTCACGCACCGTCCTCTCCAAATCGGCCAGGTAGCCGACATCTTCGGGCAAGCGCATCTGATGTCCGGTCAACGCGGCGCGCTGCTCCGGCGTACAGACTCCGCACCCGAGACAATCCGCGCCCAGGCAGTAGCCCTCATCCACGGCGGCCCGCGCCTGCTAATATTGCCGCCAGAGGAAACCCTCCACCAGCCCGGTTTCCACAAATTCCAGCGGAAAGGGATAATCCGGGCCTTTTTCCTCAAGGAAAGCGGGCGTCCAATGGCCCTCCGCCTCGAGCCAATCCCGCAGCGCCTCCCATTTGCACGCGCAATAAGCGCTGTGTAATTTCAGAAAGCCCCTCAACACTACCAAGCCAGCGAGAAACAGCCCCAGCCATTCCCGCACGACTCGTTAATTTGCAGTGTGCCCAACGTCCTTCGCTGGCGGTCTGGGCCAAACCAGTCCTAACTTGTCGTGCTCGCACAAAGAAGCGGCGAGCTCTCTCCAAATCAGAAACCCCCTCTAGCGATTCTTCCACCGCGATCTTGAGTTCTTCTCTAGAAAACGGGGTTAGACCAATAGATTTAATAAGTTCTTCTTGTTTCTCACGAAGAACACGAAAGAAATTAACAACCTCACCATCCAAATCGTTGTAAGTTTCAATAGGCGAAGGCTCCCGATTGAGAAGTACAGCTGCGCTTCCACCGAAGGGCTCGCAATAATGCGTTGCCCTAGGAAGAAGCGGGAGCAACCAATCAAGGTGAGAGTACTTACCACCGTACCATCCAAACGCAATAAGTTTAGACATTTCTTTCCTCAGAATTCAATCCCTATCCAAAATCAGCCATCAACCTCTGGGAATCATGTAGTAATCGCCCTTTACTCCCTGACTCCCTTTCGCTTACACATAATTATATCACATCCAGCGCTTTCAACACCTTCACTATTGAAACTTGATCTATCTCCCCTACATCGCTTGCGCTTTCTTCTCCACGTAGTAGGTATAATCGCCCGGATACTCGGTGAGCGCCCCTTCATCCAGCTCCACAATGCACTCGACGACGCGGTTAAGGAAGTAGCGGTCGTGCGAGATCACCAGCACCGTGCCCTCGAAGTCGTCCAACGCCTGTTCCAGCACCTCGCGGGAGGGCAGGTCGAGGTTATTGGTCGGCTCATCGAGCACCAGGAAGTTCGCACCGGAGAGCATCAGCTTGGCCAGTTGCAGGCGGCTGCGCTCGCCGCCGGAGAGCTGCGCCACCCGGTCGCGCGCGCGCTCATACGGGAACAGGAAGCGCCGCAGCACATTGACCGCCGCCTGCTCTGACATCGAGCGCGCATCCCAGATCTCCTCGATAAGCGTGCGATTAGGATCAAGCGTCTCATGCTCCTGCGCGTAATAGCCGATCTGCACGCTCGGCCCGATTTTGATGACGCCGCCGGTTGGCTGCTCCTGCTCCAGGATACAGCGAAACAACACGCTCTTGCCGGAACCATTGGGACCGAGCAGGCCCACGCGCTCGCCATGCCAGATCAGCAGATTCAGCCCCAGCAACACGATGTTCTCATCACCATCGGCGGTGGGGAAGCTCTTGTCCAGGTCTACGATCTCCAGCACTTTCTTGGAGCCGCGCCGCCCGTTGAGCTCCAGCCCCATCCTCTCGCGCTCCAGGATGGGCTTTTCCACCTTGTCCATGCGCTCCAGCATCTTCTGCCGGCTGCGCGCCTGGCGGATATGCCGCTCGTCAATGACGATGCTGGCCCAATACTCAAAGCGCTTGATAGCGGCCTCGATGCGCGCGATCTCTTTCTGCTGCGCGGCATAGCGCTGTTGTTGACGCAGCAGCCGCAGCTGCTTCTCGGTGGCGTAGGCGGAATAGTTGCCCTGGTAGAGCGTCAGGGCGTGATCCTCCATCTCGGCGATGTGCGTCACGGTCTCATCGAGCAGGTAGCGGTCGTGAGAGATGATCACAATCGTGCCGGAGAAGGTGCAGATGAAGCGCTCCAGGTACGCCTTACCGCGCAGGTCGAGGTGGTTGTCCGGCTCGTCGAGCAGCAGCAGGTTGCAATCCAGCGCCAGAAGGCGGGCCAATCCCAGGAGTTTCTTCTGTCCGCCGGAAAGCGCCGTCACCGGCAGCGCCGGGTCTGCATCCAGGCCCACCGTCTGGAGTGCCTGTTCACAGCGGCTCTCGTAGCGATAGCCGTCGAGCTGCTC
>DAOTXC010000164.1:0-13984 GCA_034435555.1 Anaerolineae bacterium | reverse complement strand
CCTTTGGATAGAATAACAGCCGTAAGCCGAGATAGCTCAGCACGGTAGAGCAGTGGACTGAAAATCCATGTGTCCCCAGTTCAATTCTGGGTCTCGGCACACTTGAGCGGGGCTGCTTAGCGGCCCCGCTCTTTGCGCGCAAGGGCCGTGACTTCCCTCGTGAGGTCTCGGCCTTTTTGGCGGACGCGAGGCCCAGCGCCGCGAGCCATCTGCCGCATCCGCCCGTCCCGGCTCCCCCGCAGCTAACGAGGGGCACCGCCCATCACTTCACCACCACGGGCCGCCCCGCCACAGAATTTGACACTCACCCAATCCCAGCGATACTTGACCTAACTTTTTCAGGAAAATCATGATTATCATCATCATGGGCGTATCCGGTTCGGGAAAATCCGCCATCGGGAGCCGGCTGGCGGCGGCGCTCGATTGCCCCTTCTACGAAGGCGACGACTTCCACCCCGCCGCCAACGTGGCAAAGATGCGCGCGGGCATCCCGCTGACCGATGCGGATCGCCAGCCCTGGCTGGAACGCCTCCGAGCATTGATCGCCAGCCTGAGCGCCCACCACACCTCCGCTGTGATTGCGTGCTCGGCGTTGAAAACCGCCTATCGCGCGCACTTACGCGGCGACGATCCTGCCGTGCGCTTCGTCTATCTCAAAGGCGACTACCAGACCATCCAGCAGCGGTTGGCGCAACGTGAGGGCCATTACATGCCTGCTTCACTGCTGGATAGTCAATTCCAGGCTTTGGAAGAACCCACCGACGCCCTCATCGTTGACCTGACCCAACCGCCCGAGACCATCGTAGCGACCATCATCCAGGCGCTGGAATCGGCGAAGTCCTGGAAAAATTCCCGTTCGGTGGTAAAGTGTCACAGAGATTGTCTATCACAGCGGCAGAACACCCAGGAGGAAACATGACCACCACAAAGTCCGAACGTGTACCGAACAAGATGCAAGAAATCCACAATGCAATCACCGAGCTGACCGATGCGTTCTGCGCCGAGCATCTGGACGCTGAATGCGCGCAGCTCTGTCGCCAGATGACCGCCGCGCTCGCCCGCAAGCGCCCTTCCCCACTTGTAAGCGGGCACATTGAAACCTGGGCCGGCGGCATCATCTATGCCATCGCGCAGATCAACTTCCTGTTCGATAAATCCCAACCCGCTCACATCACAGCCGATGCAATCGCCGACGCCCACGGCATCGCCAAGAGCACCGCGAGTAGCAAAGCCAAGCAGATCCGCGACCTGCTCAATACCGGCCCGATGGATCCGAATTGGTGGCGGCCCAGCCAGATGGACGACAACCTGCTGGCCTGGAGAATTTCCGTGGATGGCTTCATCATGGATGCGCGCGCTCTACCCCGTGAAATCCAGGAAATTGCCTACGCCAAGGGGCTGATCCCCTACATTCCGGGCGAACGGGAGAGCGAATAAGTATGCCAGAACCGCTCACGACCGCCCTGGTCTTTCACGGCAGCTGGTTCGAGGGACGCTTTTTCCTGTGGGCCGAAAGCGCCACACCCGCGCCCAAGCCGCGCGGACGGCGGCCCAAACTGCCGCCCCATCCCCATGCCGCCCCAGCCGAGGCGCTGCGCGCCCAGTTGTCCGCACTCTTACCCGCCACGGAGTGGGCTGCCGTGCCCGATACCGCTTGCGGCCTTTTTCTCCCCACGCGCGGTGCTGCGCCCCTGCTCCCGCCCTGGCTGATCCCGGAAGCCGCAGCGGACGCGCCGGAGATGGACGACGAACTGCCCGTCACCCTCGCCGCCTGGAAAGCGCCCGGCCTGGCGCTCGAGCCCCTCACCGCGCTCGACCTGCTTATCGCCCTGCCCACGGCCCGTGGCGACCGACACAGCCGCCGGTGGGGCGACGATCTCCGCTATTGGAGCGCCGTCGCCAAGTTCGGCCTGGAATTGCTGGCCCGCCAGGCCTACCTCCCCGGCCTTACCGAGACCGAGGGGCGCTACCGCGCGCTCTGGCTGCCGGTATGGGACAGCCCCGAAGACCGCGCCCGGCTCAAGCAGTTAGCCGAAGCCTGCCCGCCCGTGACCCGCGCCCTCTTCGATCCTAAAGTCGCCCCCGACCCGGCCCAGGCTCCCGCGCCCCACACATTGCTGGAGGATTTTCTCAAACAGCTGGTGGACGTGGCCGTGCGCGATTGGGGCCGCGACGCTCTCGACGGGCAGCGCAAAGCGCCGGACGGCGTCGCCGGGACGTGGTGGAAGGCGCTCTGGGCGCCGGAGGGCAGCATCCTGGTCACAGCGAAGGAGCGCCGCGCTCTCGCTGCGCTCTACGAGGCGTGGCAGGCGTGGCTGGCGCAATTGCGCGGCGCGGCAGAGGCCGCCTTCCGCCTGAGCTTCCGGCTGGAACCGCCGGAGACCGATCCCGATACCGGCTATGTGACCAAGCCCGATTGGAGCCTGCGCTACCTGCTCCAGGCCAACGACGATCCGAGCCTGCTGGTGCCGGTGGAGCAGGTGTGGGCCGCGCGCGGCGGCACGCTGGAATACCTCAGCTATCGCTTCGAGAACGCACAAGAGCACGTGCTGGCGAACCTGGGACTGGCCGCCCGGCTCTTCCCCCCCATCAAGGAGAGCCTGCGCACGGCGCGCCCGCAAGCCTGCCCCCTCTCTGCAGATGAGGCTTACGCCTTCCTCCGCGAGGTTGGCCCGCTGCTGGAGGGGAGCGGTTTCGGCGTGCTCGTCCCGCCGTGGTGGCACAAACCCGGCGCGCGCCTCAGCGTCCGCGCCAAGATGAAGGCCGATGCCAACATCGTCGGCAAAGGGGTGTTGAGCAAGGACGCGCTCATCGCCTTCGATTGGGAGCTGGCGTTGGGCGACGAGCCGCTCACCCGCGAGGAGTTCGAGCGGCTGGTGGCGCTCAAGCTGCCGCTGGTGCAGGTGCGCGGGCAGTGGGTGCTCCTGCAGCCGGAGGAGATCGAAGCCGCCATCGCCTTCTGGAAGAAGCAACAGCGCCAGGACGTCACCTTCGCCGAGGTGCTGGCGCTGGCGCAGGGCGCGACCACGGAGCTCAACGGGCTGCCGGTGAGCGGCGTCCAGGCCACGGGCTGGCTGGCGGAGCTGCTGGAGCAACTGCGCGACGGCGAGCAACTGGAGGAGGTGCCGCAGCCGGAGAGTTTTGTGGGCGAGCTGCGCCCCTATCAAGTGCGCGGAACATCGTGGCTGGCCTTCATGCGGCAGTGGGGATTGGGGGCGTGCCTGGCCGACGACATGGGGCTGGGCAAGACGATCCAGGCGATTGCGCTGTGGCTGCACGAGCGCGAGACCGAAGCGGCACCAGTGGGGCCAGCGCTGTTGGTCTGCCCCACCTCGGTGGTGGGCAACTGGCAGCGCGAGGTGCAGCGCTTCGGTCCGCCGCTCAAGGTGCTGGTGCATCACGGCGCGGAACGCGAGCGCGGCGCGGCCCTGATCGAGACGATCCAGGCGCACGACGTCGTCATCAGCACCTACGGCCTGGTGCGGCGCGACGTGGACACGCTCGCCGAGGTCGCCTGGGACGCGGTCATCCTGGATGAGGCGCAGAACATCAAGAATCCCCACGCCAAACAGACGCAAGCCGTGCGCCGCTTGCAGGCGCGGCAACGCATCGCGCTCACCGGCACGCCGGTGGAAAACCGCCTCTCGGAGCTGTGGTCCATCATGCAATTCCTCAATCCGGGGCTGCTCGGTTCGCAGAGCGGCTTCCGCCAGCGCTTCGCCCTGCCCATCGAGCGCTACCAGGATGCCGACGCCGCGACCCGCCTGCGGGGCTTGGTCGGCCCATTCATCCTGCGCCGTCTCAAGACCGATCCCACGATCATCCAGGACTTGCCGGACAAGTTCGAGTTCAAGACCTACTGCTCGCTGACGCCCGAACAGATCACGCTCTATCAGGCCGTGGTCGAAACCTCGCTCAATAGAGTGGCGGAAGCCGAGGCGGAGGGCGAATCCGATTTCTCGCGGCGCGGCGCCATCCTGGGGGCGCTACTGCGGCTCAAGCAGGTGTGCAACCATCCCGCCCACTATCTGGGCGATGGCTCGGCGTTGCCGGGGCGTTCGGGCAAGCTCGACCGGCTCACGGAGATGCTGGAGGAGGTGCTCGACGTAGGCGAGCGCGCCCTGATCTTCACGCAATTCGCTGAGATGGGGCAGCGGCTCCAGAGCTACTTGCAAACGCTCTTCGGCGTGGAGACGCTCTACCTGCACGGCGGCACGACGCCCAAGCAGCGCGACCGGATGGTGGCGCGCTTCCAGGGGGAGGATGGCCCGCCGCTCTTCGTGCTCTCGCTCAAAGCGGGCGGGGTGGGGCTGAATCTGACCGCTGCGAATCACGTTTTTCACTTCGACCGGTGGTGGAACCCGGCAGTGGAAAATCAGGCCACCGACCGCGCCTTCCGCATCGGCCAGACGCGCGATGTGCAGGTACGCAAACTAATCTGCGCGGGGACGTTGGAAGAGCGCATTGACGCGCTCATCGAGAGCAAGCAGGCGCTGGCGGAAAGCGTCGTCGGCGCGGGCGAGGATTGGCTCGCCAACCTGAGCACCGCCGAGTTGCGCGAGATCATCGTGCTGCGTGATGCGTAATCGTAACCGAGGATGATGCTATGAGTCGAAAACGTTCGAGTTACTACGATAGTTACTGGCCCACGTATGAGCCTACACGCCCGATAGAGGTGGATGGGATCAAAGCGAAGAGCCAACGTGGGAAGTTTACGCAGACGTGGTGGGGCGACCGCTGGATCAAGGCGCTCACGCCGCTGATGGATAGCGGGCGGCTGAGCCGGGGGCGGAGCTATGCCCGGCGCGGCCAGGTGCTGGAGATCAACATCAAGCCGGGGGAAGTGACGGCGCGCGTGCAAGGCTCGCGGCGCACGCCGTACAAGGTCGCCATCGAGCTCAAACCGCTCAACGACAGGCAGTGGGCCACGGTGTTCGACGCGCTGGCGGGACAGGCGCTCTACGCCGCGCAATTGCTCAACGGCGAGATGCCCGACGACATCGAGCGCATCTTCGACCAGGTGAAAGTGCCGCTCTTCCCCAGCACGCGCGGCGACCTGGGCAGCGAGTGCTCGTGCCCGGATTGGGCCAACCCCTGCAAACATATTGCGGCAGTCTACTATCTGCTCGGCGAGCGCTTCGATACCGACCCCTTCCTGCTCTTCACCCTGCGGGGACGCACCAAGGAACAGGTCGCAGCAGAGTTGCGACAGCGGCGGGCCGGGAGTGCAGCCAGCGCCGAGGCGCTCACGCCCTACGCGCCCGACGCCATCGAAGCGGTGGCAGTCGCGCCGCTGGCGGACAGCCTCGACGGTTACTGGGGCAATTCGCGGGCGCTGGAGGGCTTCGCCGTGCGGATTGCGGAGCCGCCAGTGGCGCTGGCCCTCCTCAAGCGGGTGGGGCTGCCCAGTTTCGTTGATCCGGACCACTTCCGTGCCCAACTGGAGCGCACCTATCCCGCCATCACCGGGCGCGCGCTGGCGGTCGCCTTTGCGGAACGAGATACAAATACGGGGGAGTGATTGCGCCTGAACACAACCATGAGAGCGAACGCTTTGCAGGAACTGACAATCCTACCCTTCCAGCCCGAATTTCAAGCCGAAATCAAGGCATTGATTCTGGCGGGGCTGGCGGAGCATTGGGGGACGCTCGATCCAAACAAGAATCCCGACCTGGATGATATTGCAGCCACCTACGCCCAGGCGACCTTCCTGATCGCCCGACATGAGGGCCGGATTGTCGCCACGGGCGCGCTTGTCCCCAAATCGGAAGGAACGGCGGAGATCGTCAGGATGTCGGTGGCCGCCGAGATGCGCCGCCAGGGGGTGGGACGCAGGCTGCTCCAGGCGCTATGCGAGTGCGCAAGAGCACGGGGGTATCAGCGCGTTATCCTGGAGACGACTGCAACCTGGCGCGGCGTCATCGCCTTCTATCAACAATTCGGCTTCGAGATCACCCACGAACAGGAAGGCGATCTCTATTTCGTCCTGGCGCTTACAGAAAACGGGCACTACCCATAAATCGGGACCGGCTCCTTTTTGCCGCGCACGGTTACGGTCCCCATCGGGCGCAAGTCTGGCGCGTGCAGCTGGCGCACGGTGGCCGCGCTCACCAGAAGCGAAATGCTCAGCTCTTTCGTCAGCGCCTCCAGGCGCGAGGCCAGATTGACCGTGTCGCCGATGACGGTGTACTCCAGCCGTTCCTCGCTGCCCACATTGCCCGCCACCACCGGCCCGCTGGCAATGCCAATCCCAATCTGCAGTTCCGGCTCGCCGCGCTGACGCTGATCCGCGTTGAAGTCATCCAGCGCCGCCAACATTCCCCGCGCCGCCGCCAGCGCGGGCGCCGCATGATCGGGCGTGGGATTCAGCGGACTGCCAAAGATCGCCAGCAGGCTATCGCCGCCGAATTTGTTGACCAGACCACCGTGCGCCGTGATCGCGGCGGACATTGCCTCGAAATAGCGGTTGAGCAAGGCGATGGTGGCCTCTGCGCCCAGCGCTTCGGCCATCGTCGTGAAGCCGCGAATGTCGGAGAAGAGCACCGTAGTGTCTGCCAGCTCGCCGCCGAGGGCCGCGCCGTGCGCGATGGCGTGCTCGGCCACCTCCGGTGTAACGTAGAGGCTGAAGAGCCGCCGCACGACCTCTTCCTGCTGCAAGCCTTCAACCATTGCATTGAAGCCCGCTGCAAGCGCACCAAACTCGTCGTTGGAGGTGACCGGAAGGCGCGCTTCGAGGCGACCGGCCTGCACGTCGGCCATGCACTGCTGCAAGGTCTCCACCGCATCGGCCATGTAGCGGCCCAGGGTCAACGTGAGCAAAATCGCCGCCAGCACCGCGATCCCCAACAGAAACAGTTGCCGGTACAGTACGATCTGGATGAGCTCGGCCTGCGCTTGCGGCGCGAGGGCGGGATACTCGTAGGCCAGCGCCACAGTATTCAATGTCATCACCACCATCAGCATCAGCCCCACCAGCGAGGGTACAAAGAGCCGCCGCCGCATTGAGAGGCGGAACGCATGTACATCGTTGGGCTGGCCGGTAGGGAAAAACAGCGGCACCTCGCGGCTCCACAACCGCTCGACAGCGAAGTAAATCAACAACGCGGTCATCGGCCCGGCTACACCTACCATGCCCATGAATATGGTCAACGCGGCCCCAACGCTTTCACTAATGACAGAAGCGGTGCTAATGGAACCGGCTATCATCCACATGGCAAATGAAATCAACGTGGAATGGAGCGAATTGTTCAGTGCCAACCGTTGAACCTGTGGGGTTAGGGGCAGATCGGTTTCTGGCCGTTCATACCAACGATCCAGCGGCTTGAAGGATAAATTACCCAGCATAAACCCAATCACAATCAAGAGGATGATGAGGTTCCCGGTGCCGGCAAAAGACTGTCCCACACTACTCGTATCCCGGACATATCCGGCTAATGAGAAGAACAGCACCGCCGAAAACGCACCGGCCAGATTCGCGCCGAGAATGATCAAGGTAATTTTTTGGCTAACCCGCTTACGCCGACGCTTCTCTCTGGTGAGAATTTCTGCATCCATCCCCCACCTTCCTCTCTACCATCTACCGTTATATTCCTATTCCCCAGGCATACAGCAACGCTACGCCTACGAAATAGCCTACCACCAACAGCAGCGCATCAATCTCCACCAGCCAGATGCGCCGCTCTAGCCGCGCCTGGTTGCTAATCAGCCCCAGGCAGGTGAGCAACAGGCCCAGCAACCCTACCAGTGCAAACCTGGGATCAATGACGCCCAGGAAGCGCCCCTGGGTGTAGAAGACATCCGTGAAACCCAATGCAAACATATTGAAGACATTGCTGCCGAAGAGGTTGCCCACGGCCATATCATATGCGCCGATGCGCACCGCCGCGATAACGGCGATAAGTTCCGGCAGCGAGGTAATGAGCGCCACCAACACCGCGCCGACGAAGCCCGCGCCCAGACCGGTGATCTCGGCAATTTCGGCGCTGCTGCTGACGAGGAACGGGGAAGCTGCTACAAGCACCGCCGATGCCAGCGTAAATCCAATGAGCGCGTGGCGCAGCGAGGGCATCCCTGGAATCTCCTCCACCTCGCCAGCGTCGCCGCCGCCGCCATCGTTGGAGCGGATGAGCCACACGCCGCCAAGATACGCCAGCATGAGCAACAGACTATCCAGACCTAACCAGCCGATGCGCGCATCAATATCCGCCAGAATGAAGAAGGTTGCCAAGGCAATCAGCAGCGTCGCCACACTGCCGGTGAGCGCGTGCTTCATGGCGACGCGCCGCAGCACACGTTGCCTGAAAAAGACCAGCCCCAACACGCCCAACAGCAGCATGTTGAACATGTTGCTGCCCAGCATGTTACCCGCCGCCAGCCCCGGCACGTCCTGTTGGAGTGAGTTAATGGCAGTGAGAAATTCCGGCAGCGAGGTGGCCCCGGCCATGAGCAAGGTGCCGATGAACATCCCCCCCAGATTGGTGCGATAGGCGATCACATCGCCGTATTCGGCCAGCTTCATCGCCGCCAGCACCAGCACCGCCGCGCTAACGAGGAAAATTAACCATACCATCGCTCGCGCTCCTCAGTCATCACGCCGCTTGGGAATCCCGCGCACCACCGCCAGCGGCCAGGCCGCCAGAACGCCGGTGTTGGGTTCGCTCAAATCGCCGACCACGCGCTCCACCGCCGCCACGCACTGCTCGACCACCGCTTCCCCCTGCACCATCGTCAACAGGGTATAGTTGCCGCGCTCGTTGCGCTCGGCCAATTGTTCAAAGCCAAAGCGGATGGGGATGCGCCGGTGCTGCTTCTCTTGCCGCCGATGGATGCCGCTGCTCTCGATAATCGTCACCCCGCCCACGCCCACCGCATCCCAGGCTTCCAACACCGCATCCAGCTTATCTGGATCGTCCAAAACGTACATCACTATGTGCATGAATCCACCTCCGAGTCAGATCTGCAAATCAAAAAATCAGCAAATGATCCTTCCGCCTTCATCCTTTAGAACAGCGTCGCCTGCTCAACTTTTTCGTACTCGATGCCCAAATGCTCATAGGCCAGCCGCGTGGCCGCGCGCCCGCGCGGGGTGCGATCAATGAAACCGAGTTGCAGCAGATATGGCTCGACCACATCCATGATCGTGTCGGGGGCCTCGCCGATGGAGGCGGCGATGGTATCCAGGCCCACCGGCCCGCCGTCGAACTTCTCGATGATGGCGCGCAGCACCCGCCGGTCAAGATCGTCCAACCCCATCCCATCAATCTCCAGCAGGGCCAGCGCCTCGGCGGCGATGACAGCGGTGATGACGCCATCGCCGCGCACCTGGGCGTAATCGCGCACGCGACGCAGCAGGCGCAGCGCCACGCGGGGCGTGCCGCGCCCGCGCCGCGCAATCTCGTCGCGGCCTTCGGCCTCCATCGGGACATGAAGCGCCCGCGCCGCCCGCTCGACAATCTGCGCCAGCGCCGCGTGATCGTAGAAATCGAGCCGGTAGATAGCGCCGAAGCGCGTCCGCAGCGGCGCGGAGAGCAGCGCCAGGCGCGTCGTCGCGCCGATGACGGTGAAGTGCGGCAGGCTCAGACGCACCGTCCGCGCCCCCGGCCCCTGTCCGATCACCAGGTCGAGGGCGAAATCCTCCATCGCCGGGTAGAGGATCTCCTCGACGACCTTGCCCAGGCGGTGGATCTCGTCAATGAAGAGCACCTCTTTTTTCCGCAGGTTGCTCAGGATGGCGGCCAGATCGCCCGCGCGCTCGATGGCCGGCCCGGCGGTGACGCGGATGCTCGCGCCCATCTCATTGGCGATGATGTGGGCCAGCGTCGTCTTCCCCAGCCCTGGGGGGCCGTAAAAGAGCGTGTGCTCCAGCGCCTCCTGGCGGCCCTGCGCCGCCTCGATGAGGATGCGCAGGTTTTCGCGCACCCGATCCTGGCCGATGAGATCATCGAGCCGTTGCGGACGCAGCGCCCGGTCAAGGGCGACTTCCTCAGGTTCTACTTCTGGGGATATCGTTCGTCTTTCTTCCATGATGTTCATGTCCTCCCAACAACCCAGGTCGCCCTATCTTCGCACGATTTCGCGTTTTGCGCAAAGCGCCCCTCACGGCTCAAGCATTCCAGGGCTGCCCTCCACGGTGATGACGACCTGGTTGACCGTGGAAAATTGCAGCAAGGTCTGTTCGATCTGCTGGCGGATGAGATGCGCGCGGGCCGTATCATCGCCATAGGCGAGCACGGCGGCGGAGAGATCTACTTCCGCCACCCCCTCCACAATCGCCAGCCGCTGTGCCACGACCTGCTCGCCCCAGTTCGCGCCGCGATTGGGGGCGCTGAGCACCTCGGCGGGGGAAGGAATCGCCGTCTCGAAGCCCACAACCCCCGGCGGCGGCCCCCACAGCAGCACCTCCAGCGCCGCGCCGCCGATGCGCTGGGTGCGAGGCACCTGCACCTGCACCGGCACGAGCGCCCCGTCCGACAGCCAGTACACCGTCACTCCGAAGAGCTCCGCGTCGCCGCTTCCCAGCAAGGTGAAATCCTGCTGCGCGAGCAGTTCGCCATCGGCAGCGTGTATCTCCAGGCGCGCCGACTGCGTCGGTAGCGTGGGGGCGGGCGCAGCGGTCGCCGGCCAGCTCAAGGCGGTGATCAGCAGGCCACGCCCGTCCAGCCCGGACAGGGTGGTGAAGGATTCCGCCAGCGTCGTTCCATCCTGCCAGGTGAGCGTGGCCGTCACCTGTTGACCGGGCGCGCCCACCCGCGCGAAGATGCGCAAGGGAAGCACCGCCGGACTCTGGGCCGCCGGGATTTCGATCAGCCCCGTGGTCACGGGCGCGATCAAGCGGACATCAACGGCGGCACTGGCGATGATGCTGCCATCGCGCGCGCTGAGGTCCACCACCTCCACGCGGCCCGCGCCGGGTGTGGCGCTGTGCGTCACGTAAGCGGAGAAGGTCGTCGGCTCGCCCATCTCGCCCTGCACCATGATTGGCGCTGTGGTGCGCAGCTCACCCTGCGCATCGTAGACATGCACCACCAGCGTCGCCTCGAAGGGCCAGAGGGTCGTCGCGCCCTCCACCAAAATCGGATTCTCCACCGCAGCCCCCGGCCTCGGCGAGGTCAGTGTGATGATTTGCGTCACGCCCGCCTCATCCGGCGTGGGCAACGGCGCGCTCAAGCCCTCAACCGGCGCTTCGGTTGCCATCAGCGTCGTTGTAGGCGCGGGCATTTCTCCCGCCACCTCCGGCAGCGGCGTGGGCGGCGTTCCGTAAAGCACGCAGCCCAAAGTCAATCCCAACAACAACGCCATGCTTGCTATCTGCTTGATGCGCATCTCGCCTCCTCTCACGTCAGCAATGACTCAATACTTGTAACCGCTTACTTCATCTGCGGAGAACTCCACCCCCAGCCCTAATGCGATCCGATTGACGAAGTTAAAGTAGCTGACGATCAGATTGATGTTCAGGATCTCCTCATCCGTGAAGCCTTGTGCGCGCAACTGCTCCACCGCCGCCGCTGTGATTGCAGCCGGCTCGCGCGTGAGCTGTTGTGCGTATTCCAGCATCGCCAGCTCGCGCGGGGAGAGCGCGGCTGTGCGAAAATCCTCGACAAAACAGGCTATCCGCTCCCGATCCTTCCAATAATGTAATAGAGCCTCAGCATGATGCTCGATGCAATAGGCGCAACGATTGGTTGCCGAGACGGTCACAGCAAGCATCTCACGCTCCGCTCGCGTCAGTCCGTTGTGACCAAACATCAGGTGCGTGTAAAGCGCCATGTGATCGGCAAGCGCCTGCGGGTTCAGGCTATGCACGGCCAGGATGTTCGCCACCTTCCCCCGCGCACCCTTCACCTGTGCGTAGGCTGCCCGCAATGTTGCGTCGGCCTCTGCTTCTTCGATCACCTTGATCCAGGGCATTGCTACCTCCACGGTTAAAATCAACCCTCAAGGATGGTCAGAAAACGTCTTATTCATCCTACCCCACCATTCTCGTTGAAAGTCCGCGCGGGTCAAGCGCGACCCTCCAATTTTAGAAGAATTATGTTTTACTTATTGCGTTTAAGCTGTTTTCGTGTTATAATCATTGGAGAGCAAACAGCATTTCGATGTGGCCTGAACGTAAGGCGAACTGAGCTTCACGCTACATTCGCTAAACAAGTGATTTTTAGATTTGCTGATTTTGAGATTTTTTAGGAGGATACTATGCAAGGAGAGATCCAGAAAATCGAGAGCGCATTGCGCGATGTAATAGATTTCGAGGTCGGCCTCGATGTCGTCGCGTTGGGCCTGATCCGCGAAGTGGCCGACCAGGGCGAGCATATTCAGATCACCATGATCCTCACCTCGCCGATGTGCCCGATGGCCTCGTTCATGATGCAACAGGTTCACGAGCGGGCCAGCGAAGTCACCGACCGCGAGGTGCAGGTGGTGCTGGGCACGGAGCGCTGGACGCCAGAGATGATGGAGCAAGAAGCCCGCGACGCGCTCGGCATCTGAGCGCCCCCATCGAATACGCATACCCCATTGTAGGACAGGTTGACAACCTGTCCTACCTTTTCTAAGCCGCGCTCGATTGACTTAGCTCCAGATTACGTTATACTCACCGTGGGCGGGTAAGGGTCGCGTGATATGATAGTATGCGCGCGCGACGGTGTCATCCAGACAACCTCACTTTGAGAAATGGAATGGAATCTGACAAGCTAATTGGGCAAACCCTCGGCGCGGTAGAGATCATCGAACGAATCGGACACGGCGGCATGGCCGTGGTTTACAAGGGCATCCAACCCGCCCTGCAACGCTACGTTGCTGTCAAAATCCTGGGTCAAGGGTTGAACCTCCCCACCGATCCCGAACTGACCCAACGCTTCAAACGCGAAGCACAGACCATCGCCCAACTGCGCCACCCCAATATCATCAACGTCTTCGATTTCGGCACCTACGAGGGCGGCCATTATCTGGTGATGGAGTACGTCGAAGGCAGCGATTTGCGCCAGGAATTGGACGCCCGCCGCGCCGCTGGCAAACGCTTCAGCCGCGAGGAGCTCCTCAAGATCATGGGGCAGGTCGCCGAGGCGCTGGATTACGCTCACGCGCAGGGCATCATCCACCGCGATGTCAAGCCCGGCAACATCCTCCTCACCAAAGACGGAGACGCCATTCTCAGCGACTTCGGGCTGGCGATGCTGCGCAACCGCTTGAGCCAGGCAACCTCCGGGCATACCTTCGGCACGCCCGAATATATCGCCCCGGAGCAGGCGATGGACTCCCGCGCCGCCGTCCCTCAATCCGACATCTACTCGCTGGGGGGCGTGCTCTACGAGATGATCACGCACAATCTCCCCTTCGATGCCGAATCGCCGCTGAGCCTGGCGCTCAAGCATGTGAGCGAGGCCCCCACCCCGCCCCGCCACTACGTCCCGGAGCTGCCGGAACGCGCAGAAGCGGTCATCCTCAAGGCGCTGACCAAAGATCCGACGCACCGTTATCCCACCGCGCAAGCGATGGTCGCCGCTCTGCGCGAGGCCTGGGTCGAAGGCGCAGCCGCGCCCACCCGTGCCGCGCGCCCGCCACTGCTGCGTCCCTGGGGTCAGGCCACGACGCCCCCGCCTCCCAACCACACCACCCCGCCGCCATCGGCTGCCGCTGCCACACCATCTCCTCCTACTGCGTCAGAAAAGGCGCGCCCCCAGTTTCTGCGCCGCCTCCCGCTGTTCCTACTGCTGGCCTTGTTAATCATCGGCGGCGGTTACGCTCTGTTGCGCCCGGAGGGGCCGCTCGAGCATCTCCTGGCGGCAGCGCAGCCCACCGCCACCGCCACGGCGACCGTCACCCCAAGCCCCACGGCGACGGCCACCGCAACCGCTACGGCAACCCCGACGCCCTCTCCGACCCACACCGCAACCGCCACGCATACCCCGCGCGCCACGGCGACGCCCTCCGCCACGCCCTCGCCCGATCCCGATGTCACGGCATCCCCCTCCCCAATCCCCACCGC
>DAOTXC010000163.1:0-6919 GCA_034435555.1 Anaerolineae bacterium | reverse complement strand
TTGGAGGCCCCAGAGTTTGCCATCACCGTGATGGGGCTGTGGGGGTCCATGCTGTTGCGCACCGCCTTGGAGACTTGATCGCGCGCGCGCGACCAGGTCTCGATGGTGCGGTTGTATTGCTCTTCCTCGGTGAGCAGCCCCCGGCGATACTGACGTTCGATCTCTGTCACATCGTTGGTGGCCTGTTGGATGATGGCATCTTTCTCAACGGGAACAGTCAGATCGTAGACGGAGATGGTGACGCCAGAGACGGTGGCGTAACGGAATCCCAGGCTCTTGATATCATCGGCGAGCTGCACGGTGGCCTCGCGCCCGAGCTTGCGGTAACAGAGCGCGATCAAATCCTGGATGGCGCCCTTATCCAGCGCCGCGTTGACGAAGCGCAGTTCGTCGGGGACGATGCGGTTGAAGAGCGCGCGCCCCACCGTGGTGGTCGTCAAAGTCTTGGGCGCGGGCAGCTCATCGTAGACCTGGGAGATGCGGATGGGTGTGTGGAGCTTGACGTGCTCCAGTGTGTAGGCGATCTCCACCTCGTCGAGGTCGCTGAAAACTTGCAGCTTTGCCTCGTCCTCCGGCGTCTCCATCTCCATGGTCATGTAGTAGATGCCCATGCACATATCTTTGGAGGGGCCGATGACCGGTTGCCCATCGGCGGGCTTGAGGACGTTCTGCGTCGCCAGCATCAGCTTGCGCGTCTCCTCCACCGCCTTGCGCGATAGAGGAATGTGAACCGCCATCTGGTCGCCGTCGAAGTCGGCGTTGAAGGCCGAACAGACGAGCGGATGCAGTTGGATGGCCTTGCCCTCGACCAGCACCGGCTCGAAGGCCTGGATGCCCAGCCGATGCAGGGTGGGGGCGCGGTTGAGCATCACGGGGCGATCCCCGATGACCTCTTCCAGAACCTCCCACACTTCGGGCCGTTCGCGCTCGATGAGGCGCTTGGCGGCCTTGACGTTGGTCGCGTAGTTGTATTCGACCAGCCGTTGAATGACGAAGGGGCGGTAGAGCTCCAGTGCCATGGTCTTGGGCAGCCCGCACTGGTGCATTTGCAGGTGCGGCCCCACGACGATGACGGAGCGGCCCGAATAATCCACGCGCTTGCCCAACAAGTTGCGGCGGAAGCGCCCTTTCTTGCCCTTGAGCATATCGCTCAGCGACTTCAGCTGGCGACGCCCGCGCCGGCTCATCGCCTTGCCACGCTGGCTGTTGTCAATCAGACTATCCACAGCCTCCTGCAACATGCGCTTCTCGTTGTGGATGATGACCTCCGGCGCGCCCAGATCGAGCAGCCGTTGGAGGCGATTGTTGCGGTTGATGACGCGGCGGTAGAGATCGTTGAGGTCGGAGGTGGCAAAACGCCCGCCATCTAGCTGCACCATCGGGCGCAGCTCCGGCGGGAGCACCGGCAACATTGTGAGAATCATCCATTCGGGGCGGTTGCCGCTCTTGCGCAGCGCCTCGATGACGCGCAGCCGGCGGGTGGCCTTCTTGCGGCGCTGGGCGGAGCGCCCGTGGCGCACTTCGTGCCAGAGCGCCTCGGCCAGCTTCTCCATATCCAGGCGTGAGAGGAGCTCGTGTACCGCTTCGGCACCCATGCCGGCGCGGAAAAGCTGCCCCCACTTCTGGCGCAGCTCGCGGTAGCGGGACTCGTTGAAGAATTGCAACACGGCCAGGCTCAGCACCTCTTCGCGTTCGCCCTCGTAGCGCAGCCGGAGCGCCTCCAGGCGCTCTTCCAGCTCTTCGCGCACCTGGAGAATTTCGGCCCGGGTCTCCTGCGATTGGAGCGCCGTGCGTTCCTTCGCATCATCGGGAACCAGATCGGCCTGGCGCTGGCGAATTTCCTTCTCCAGAGCATCTAAGGCGTCTTGGGCGACGGTGTTGAGCAGCGTGTAATGATCGCGCCCGACGATCTCGTCTTTGTCCACGATTACGGTGTCGGTGGGGTTGAAGGTGATGGGGCTGGTGGCTTCACGCTCCATCATGCCGTTGAGGCGCTCTTGCAATGTGCGCACCTCTTCGAGAATCTTTTCGGTGCGTTCGTTCAGCTCTTCTTCGAGCTGCTCCTTGCGCTCTTGGTGCGCGGCCTCGACTTCCTCTGTCTGCGCGGTGAGTCGCCCTTCCAAATCGTTGATGCGATCCTGCCCGGCCTGGCGCAGGGTCTCCACGCGCCTTTGATGCTCTTCCTCGAGCCGTTTGAGCGCACGCTGGCGGGCATCTTCGTCAACGTGGGTGATGATGTATTGTGCGAAGTAGAGCACACGATCCAGATTGCGCTTGGTGATATCCAGCAGGACGCTGAGGTGGCTGGGAACCCGGCGGGTGTACCAGACGTGGGCGACCGGGGCGGCGAGTTTGATGTGGCCCATGCGCTCGCGGCGCACTGCCGACCGGGTGACTTCCACCCCGCATTTATCACAAATAATGCCGCGATAGCGGATACCCTTGTACTTGCCACAGTAACATTGATAATCGCGGCTGGGGCCGAAGATGGCTTCGCAGAAGAGGCCGTCCTTTTCCGGGCGCAGACGGCGATAGTTGATGGTCTCCGGCTTGGTTACCTCACCATACGACCAGGATAAAATATCCTCTGGTGAGGCCAGATTGATCCGTAATACCTTAAACGTATGCGAACCTGTTACTCGTTCATCACGATTCATACTTCCCCCTAAGGCTGTATACAGCACAAAAGAAGCGACCGAGGTCTTGGGCAGACCTTAGCGCTTCAGCTGATAGTTATTCCCCTCTCCCATGGGCGCTGCGAATTATAGTCTACTTCCGTTAAAAGTCAATTAGATGGCTTGTAAAATCCGAACGTAACTACTCACTCTGGCTCCGAGGGGATCGTCAGATCCCCGTCAAGTCAAAATTATCTAGGACTACATTGCATAGCAGCCTGGAATTTGCTTGTGCCTCCACGCCGGATCTGGCGATCCGGCTAGAGCCTGAGTAGATACATCCGAACTGGCTACTTGGCGACAGGGAGACGCATCAAAAATGCGATTGTACATTTGCTGTTTTGCGGTATACTTTTTCTAATTCTGCATCGAACTTAAGGGGGACATCATGCGATTTTCACGCGCGGCAGGGATTATCTTGCATCCAACCTCATTGCCTGGCCCATACGGGATTGGAGAGCTGGGGGAGGCGGCCTATCGTTTTGTGGATCTGTTGCAGGAGAGCGGGCAGAAGTTGTGGCAGATTTTGCCCCTCGGCCCGACCGGGTACGGGGATTCTCCCTACGCTTGTTTTTCTGCCTTCGCCGGGAATCCATTGTTGATCAACTTGGGCTGGCTGGCCTCCGAGGGCGACATTGATGCCGAAGATCTGGCGCAAGCGCCGCAGTTCCCCGATACGCGCGTGGATTACGGGCCGGTGATCATTTTCAAGATGGGGATGTTGCATCGCGCTGCGCGCAATTTCCGCGCGCGCGCCTCCGAAGAGCGCCGCGTGGCCTTCGAGCAGTTCTGCGCGGAGAACGCTTACTGGTTGGAGGATTTCGCGCTCTTCATGGCGCTCAAGGATGCGCACGATGGCGCGGCCTGGAACACCTGGGAGTGGGAGCTCGCCTCTCGACAGCCGGAGGCGCTGGCGGCCTGGCGCGAGCGTTTGGATGAGTCCATCTTTGCTCATCGCTATTTCCAGTACCAATTCTTCCGCCAGTGGTGGGAGCTCAAGCAATACGTCAACGAGCGCGACATTCAGATCATTGGCGATATTCCGATCTTCGTGGCCTACGATAGCGTTGATGTATGGGCCAACCCCGATCTCTTTCTGTTGGATTCCGATCGCTTGCCCACGGCGGTGGCCGGCGTCCCCCCCGATTATTTCAGCCCGACAGGCCAACTGTGGGGCAATCCGCTCTATCGCTGGGACAAGATGGCCGAGAAGGATTACAGCTGGTGGGTGGCGCGCTTCCGCCAGATTTTCAGCATGGTGGACATCGTGCGGCTGGATCACTTCCGGGGCTTCGAGGCCTATTGGAAAATCCCCGCGGGCGAGCCGACAGCGGTTAACGGTAAGTGGGTTGAGGGGCCGGGCATCCCCTTCTTCGAGATGATGGCCCGCGAGCTGGGCGAGCTCCCCATCATCGCGGAGGACTTGGGCTTCATCACGCCGGGGGTGGGGGAGCTGCGGGACCGGTTCGCCTTCCCTGGGATGAGGATCCTCCAGTTCGCCTTCGCCACCGATGCCGAGAATCCCTATCTACCGCACAATTATATTGAAAACTGTGTGGTCTATACCGGCACCCACGATAACGACACGACGATGGGCTGGTACGAGAGCCGGGAGCAGGAGGAGCGCGACGCCTTGCATCAGTACCTCGGCCCCGTCAGCGAGGCGGTGAACTGGGCTTTGTTGCGGATGGCCTACCGCTCGGTAGCGGATTTGGCGATTGTGCCGTTGCAGGACGTGCTGGGGCTGGGCGCTGAGGCGCGGATGAACACCCCCGGCAAGCTCGGCGGCGGCAATTGGACCTGGCGCTTCAAGTTGGAGGATTGGCTCCCACAACACCGCGCGCAACTGCGAGAGATCACCATCACCTACGGGCGGTTCCCCCCCGATGAGAAGAAGGAGATGCCCAGCTATATGTGATTGGGCATGACCTCAGCAAAAAGCCCCCGATTTCGGGGGCTTTTTAGTTGCGGCTCATGGCGCGGTGTACAGCCATTGGTAGCGGGCGTAGTGCTCGGTGAGGCGCTCCACATAGGTGCGCGTCTCGTTGAAAGCGATCAGCTCCGTGAAGAGATCAATATCGCCCCCCGCGCGTTCAAGCCAGCGGGCGGCGTTGCCGGGGCCGCCATTGTAGCCGGCCAGCGCCGGCGTGAGCGCCCCTGCGAAGCGGTCGCGCTGCCGCGCCAGATACCACGCGCCGAAGCGCACACTCACCAGCGGGCGGTAGAGATCGCGGGTCTCGTAATTCGGCGGCCAGCCCAGCGCCGCGTGGATTTCCTGCCCGGTGGGGGGGATCACCTGCATCAGCCCGTGCGCGGCGGCGTGGGAGGTGGCGAAGCCCTCGAAGAGGCTCTCCTGCCGGATGAGGGCGTAGATCACCAGCGGATCGAGGTCAAATTCGGCGGCGTTTGGCTCCACCAGTTCCGCGTAGTAGGTGGGATAGCTGAGGCAGCCCAGGAAGCGCGGGACCTCGGTGATTTCTGAGGTGGGGTGGAGCTGGCGGATGGTGCTCGCCGCGATGATGGAGGAGCGATAGAGGCCGATGTCGCGGAACCAAAGCGCCAGCTGGTATTGCGCCAGCGGATCGTAGTCATGCTGCGTGCGGACGGCCTCGAGCTCGGTGCGGGCCTGGTCGAAGTAGCCCGCCCGCAGCAGGAGCGCGCCGCGCTGCAAGCGGGCGTCGCTTTGCAGGGTGGGTGAGAGCGCGCTGACCTCCGTGGCGGGATCGAGTCCCAGCCAGTTGATGAGCCAGGCCTCCGCCTCCGCCTGTTCCGCCGGTGAGCCGCAGGGGAGGAGCGCGCCCTCGGCGGGGGTGAAGGGGGCCTCTCCGGCCAGCAGCTCCGAGGCGCGCAGGCCGTAAAAGCTCCACGGCGCTTGCGCGGCGGCGGCGTTGAGCATGGTCGTGGCGCTGATCGTCTCCCCGGCGACCAGGTGCGTCTTGCCGATCCAGAAGCGAGCCGCCTGCGCCTGCGTGGCGCTGGGATACCAGGCGAGCAGGCGCTCCCAGCTGGCGATGGCCGCTGTGGGATTGTCGGCGCGATAGTAATTGAGGCCCGCGCGGAAGCGGGCGGCGGGCGCGCCGCTATCTTCCGGGTAGCGCGTTGCCAGCGTCTCGAAGGCGGCGGCGGATTCCTCCAGCGCGCCGGTCCGCTCCAAGAGCTCCGCAGCGCGGCGCAGCCCCTCGGCGGCGCGGGGGTGCTCCGGGAAATCAATGGAGACTGCTTCGTAGGCGGTGAGCGCGCGCTCGGTCAGGCCGAGCGCCTCCCGCGCCTGCCCCAGGCGGAGCAGCGCGCTGCCCGCGTAGGCGCTTTGGGGGTAATCGGCGAGGAGGCGGGCGAACTCCTCGGCGGCCAGTTGCGCCTCCCCTGATTCCAGGTAGGACATCCCCGCGTAGTAGCGCGGCTCATCGGCGGGCACTTCGCCCGCGTTGATGATGCGGTAGAAGGCGGCGATGGCGGGGGTGTAAGAGCCGGCGTGGTAGTTGATGAGGCCCCGGAGCATCTCGTCCACCGGCTGGTTGGCGTTGACGAGGTGGACGAGGGCCTGGTGGGCGTAGTTCTCCTGCGGATAGGTGGCAATGATATTGTAGAAGCGCGCGTAGGCTTCGTCAAGATCGCCGAAGAGGCGGGCGGTGTCGGCGGCCTGGTAGGCGATGCGCGCGCGGTAGGCCGGAATCTGCGCCACGGCGAGGATCGCGTCGTACTCGGCGAGGGCGGCGGTGTAATCGCCCATCCCGGCGTAGAGCAGGGCGCGCTTTTCGCGCACGAAGACCTGCTGACTCACGTTCAGCGGGCTGGCGAGCACGTTGGCGTAGGCGGCGAGCGCCTCTTCTGGCGTGCCGCCCGCACGGTAGGCGTCGCCCAACCACTCGTAGAGGTAGGGGGAGAGGCTCGGCGTGCTGGATAACAGGGCGAGGTACTGTTCCGCCGCCGCGAGGGGCATCTCGGCGGCGTTGAGCGCCCGCGCCAGGATGAGCCGCGCTTCCGGCGCTTCGGGGGCGGTGGGGTTGAGGATGAGGTAATCGCCCAGCAGCTGGATCGCGTCGCTGAAGGCGTCGGTGGCGATGAGCGTCTGCGCCAGCCCCAGGGTGGCCTGGGCGTTCTCCTCCGGACCGAGCGGGAAGGCGCGCATCTGGGCGTAGCCCTGACGGGCCGTCTCCCAATCGCCGAGCGCGTAAGCGTCTTGGGCCAGGGTCAGCAGCTCCGAGGGTTGCGGGGTCGGGGTGGGCGTCGGTGTGGGCGTGGGG
>DAOTXC010000162.1:0-14117 GCA_034435555.1 Anaerolineae bacterium | reverse complement strand
GCCCCACGCCTACTTTTACTCCAACCCCCACGCCCACTGCCATTCCCACCGAAGCGCCAACTGAAGTGCCGACTGAGGAACCCCCAGTTGTAGCTGAGATCCCAACCATGCCGCTGATTTACGGGCGCGTGCTCGTGCTCGAAACCACGCAGGGCATCGCCAACGCCACAGTCACGTTCCGCTCTGGCGACAAGGTCTGGGAAGCCACCACCAGGGCCAATGGCAGCTTTGAAATGCCCTACGTCGAACCCGGCTGGGGCTACCTCTCCGTCACGCTGCCGGAGGGGGTGAGCGGGCAACCCCTGACCGACCCGATCCTCCTCCATCCGCAGTGGGAGGAACCCATCGAGCTCGTCTGGGGCGTGACCACGGCACGAGGTCAGGCCCCCATCACGCCGGTAATCCAAATGCCCAGCAGCGCCATCCACGCCAACGGCGGCGTCACCGTCACCATCCAGGTCCCCAACAACACCGACTTTGTAGCCTCACGGGCGCAGCTCACCGTGGCCGTACCCGAAGGCGTACAGATCCGCAGCGCCACCAGTAACCACGGTGATATCGCCGTCAGCGGGCGCTATCTAGCCTTCCGCATCGGCGGCCTTGCCAGCGGAGATGTCGCCACCATGCAGGTCCACCTGTCGGCGACAAATTCGCAGAGCGGCTACCAACCCCTTTCAGCCTGGATCGTCTACGGCAACTTCGTGGCGGGGCAGACCACGCGCAACGTCACCGTCAACGGCTTGACCCTGCTGCCGCAGACCGGGATCGTCACCCTCCTCCTGTGGCTCGTCGCCGGGATGGGGCTGACCCTGCTGATCGTCACCCTGGCGCGGCGCCGGTTGCACGCCCCCCCTTCCGAAGTCCGGGAATAAGAGGCTGCCATGAAACAGCCGGTCAAGCTCCTGATGAGCTGGAACATCCGCGCCGGGCGCGAGGAAGCCTACTTCGACTTCATCACCCGCGAATTCCCCGCGACGCTGCTGCACGCCGGCCTGCACCTCACCGATGCCTGGTACACTATCTACGGGCGCAATTGGCCGCAAGCCATCATGGGCTTCATCTCAGAAGATTTGGAAACGATGCGCGCTTTCATGACTTCCGATGATTGGCGCAACATTCGCCAAAAACTGCTCTTCTACGTCCAGGACTACGGGCAGAAGGTCATCGCCGCGCAGGGCGGCTTTCAACTCTAGCCTCATAAAGGAGAAAGCGGCAGCCGTAGCTGCCGTTTTCTCGTCTCACTCCACGGGGAGCGCCCCACATGATCTTATAGCGCCATCGGAAGCGGAATCTGGGCGCTATCCTGCTCCACAATCGGATCCAATCCTAAGAAGACGCCAATCTCCGTCGGCGAGGTGATCTCGCGCAACATCCGGCGCAGATGGCGGAACTTGATAAAGCGCCAGCCGTCGCGCCTCAGCGCCGTAGCGAGGCGCGGGTCGCGCTGTAGCTTCAAATCCACCAACCCGGCGCGACCACCGGGCAAGACGAGACAGTGGCGCTCCGCCGGCAGCGAGAGCGGCGTCAACAGCGGCGGCCCCAACGCCGCCGTCGCGGTGAGGCGGAAGGCGTACAGCGTCGCGTCCTCCTGCCGCCACAGACAATCCCAGCCCGGCGCATCCGCCACGGTGAAGCCCAACCGCTGCCCCAACCGGTGCAGCTGCGCAGAGAGCCGCTCGCACTCGACGGTACGCACCTCCGCCCGATCCTGCCGCCGCAGCGCCACCTCCGTCGCCGAGACCAGCTCGGCATAAGAGGCCAGACAGCTCTCCACCAGCGCCGAATCCGGCGTGAGCGGCCCGGAAAAGCGCGTGTAAACCGCCTCCAGCAGCGCGAGCAGCGGCCAGGAGGACCGCGCCCGCAGCAGCGCCACCACCGCCGCCTCTACCTGATCCGCCAGCGGCGACGCGATCTGTCCCGTCTCGGCAGCCAGCCACCAGCGTCCCCCCTCCAGCGCCACGAACTGCGGCTCGGCGAGGGTTGCTGCAAGGGCGGAGTCGCGCTGCGGAGCCGTTTCCCCGGCGGGGATGAGCATCGCCCCGCGCAGGACATCTGTGGGCGTAGGCTCTCCGCGCGCCCGGAGGATCGCCGCGAGCTCCTGCGCGGGCGACGGCAACGCCGTGGCCGTCAGCGCCAGACGCGCCCCGGCTCCCGTGGGCAGCAGCCAGTGCGCCGGCTTGAATCCCGCCGCATCTGCCGCGGCCACCGCTGACGCCAGGCCCGCCGTTCCCGTTGCGGGTGTGCTCCACAGCGCGCAAACGCCGCCCGGCGCCAATTGCGAGCGCACCGCCTGCAACGCCCGCGCCAGCTGGCGCTGATACCAGGGCAGATCGAGCCGCCGTCGCCCCACGAAAGAGCGCAACTGCGGCGGCGTTTCATCCCACAGCCAGGTCGCCCACAGCGCCGACAAGGCCCACCAGACCGCGCTCGGCTCGACGGGATGCACGACCACCGCTGCCAACGCGCCCGGCGGCAGCGCGGGCAACACCCGCTGCAAGGCGCTCACCTGGAGGAGGTAGCGCGGCTCGCGGCTCTCCAACAACGCCGCCAGCGAGGGGGCAGCGGGCAGCGTCGCGGGGACGTGCTGCTCCGTGTAGCGCGCCAGCGCCCGCTCCATCAGCAACCAGACGTTGCGCTCCAGATACCGGGGCGGAGGGCGCAGGGTGCGCGGCAGCCCCGGTGCCCCACCATAGGGGGCCAGCTGATTGCCGTGATCCAACGCCTCCAGCACCAGCGCGCGCAACAGGGTGCGCAGCGCCGGATCGGAGGTCGCTTGCGGCAGGCGGTGGATGATGTCGAAGAGCAGCGCGAGGTTGCGCGGTGTGTAGAGCAACACCAGCGCCGAGGCACGCTCACGATGGGGATCATCGGCGGATGTCGCCCGGCCCAGCGCCAGATGGTAGGTCGGCCCGGCGGCCACCGGCAACGCCGCCGCGGCCTCCCGGTCCGCCGCGTTGACCGGCCCCTCCTGCAACGCGCCGCAGCGTGCGCAGCGCACCTGTTTGGCGAAGGGCTGGCGAGTATCCCGATCCCAGGCGAACCATTCGGCCACGCCCGGCGCGTCACAGGTGGGACAGGATGTCTGGTAACGCTCGCGGGCGTGGAAAAAGAAGGGTCGCCCGCTCTTGGGGAGATCGCCCAGGCGCGTCAAGGCCGCGCGCGCCTCATCCGGCGCTGGCGGTGACAGGGCCAGTTCCGCCGCCAGCAGCGCCACCGGATTGAGGTTGATGCCCAGCACCCGCCGTCCCGCCTGCACCGCCTCGCGGATGTAGGCCGGTTCCTGGCAGCCCAACACGAGGACGAGATCGCCCGGCTGGGTGGCAGAGGGCAACAGCGCGTGCAGGCTGCCGACCACTTGTGGAGGGCGGTAGCGAGACAGGGGGAATGGCGGCGGATAAAGCGCCCCCGGCAACAATGCCAGGGTGGGGCCTTCTGAGGTCTGCGACACGCCTTCCCTCCCGCGACGCCGCTGCACCGGACGCCGCTATGCTATTCTTGCAATAATTGTACCACCAAATCCTCGAGCACGGCGACCTGTGGCGCGCCCGCCTGCGCGTAGACAACCTCGCCGCGCCCATTGACGACAAAGAAAGTCGGTACGCCGCGCACGCCCCAGCGCGTGGCGAGCGTCCGGCCCACCGCATCGTTCACATTGAGACGCAACACCGTCGCTCGCCCTTCCAGTGAGGCCTCCAACTGATCCACTCTGGGCTTGGCGATCAGGCAAATGCTGCACGAGTTGGAGTAGAACGAGACGATGGTGGGGCTGCCGCTCTGGAGCTGCGCTTCAAGTTCCTCGACCGAGGCGAAAACGTCCCCCGGCGTGCGCAAAAAGACGTAAGCGCCCGCAAGCACCAACACCACCGTCAATGTGAGCCAATTTTCCTTCCAGAATTTCTTCAATCCTTCCACACTAACACCTCCATCCCACATTATGTCGCGCGCTGCAACGCACGCAGCGTCGCCAAATTTTTGCGATCCTCGGCCAAATCCGGCCCCTTGGGGGTTTCCAATAACCCCGGCAATCCCGCCAGGCGCGGATCGTGCAACAGGTGACGAAAGCCCTCCAGTCCCAGTTCCCCCTCGCCGATGTGCGCGTGGCGGTCCTTGTGGCTGCCCAGCGGATGGCGGCTGTCGTTCAGATGCAGCACCTTGAGCCATGAAAGGCCGATCGTCGCTGCAAAATCCGCCATCGTTGCCGCGTAGCCCTCCGCCGTGCGGAGCTCGTATCCCGCCGTAAAAGCGTGGCAGGTATCCAGGCAGATGCCCAATCGCTCGCCCTGCGGGGTGAGCGCCAATAGTTGGGCCAGCTCCTCGAAGCGTCCGCCCAGCACCGTCCCCTGCCCGGCGGTGCCCTCCAGAAGAATCTGCGTCCGGTAGCCGGGCGTTGCGGCGTGAACCTCGCCCAGGGCAGCGGCAGCACGGCGCACTCCCGCCTCCATCCCGCTGCCGGTATGCGCGCCGGGATGTAGTACGAGATAGGGAACGCCCAACGCCTCACAGCGCTCGACCTCGTCGGTCAACGCCGCCACCGAACGCCGATAGAGCACCGCCCGTGGCGAGGCGATGTTGATGAGATAGGCCGCGTGCGCCACGACGGGCGTGATGCCGGTCTCCGCTTGGGCCGCGCGGAAGCGGGCGATCTCCTCCTCGGTGAGGGGCGGCGCGCTCCATTGGCGGCTGTTCTTCACCCAGATCTGCACCGCCTCACAGCCGACCTCCTGCGCCCGCTCGAAGGCCCGGTGCAGCCCGCCGGCGATGGATTCGTGCGCGCCTAGCCGCAACATCGCGCTCAGGGAGCCTGCAACAGCGGCGTGATGGCCTCTTCGAGCAGCGCCTGATCGAGCGCGCCAGGCCAGTAGCCGATGATCCGCCCCTCACGGTTGATGAAGTAGGAGCTCGGCAACCCGACCACGCCGTACTCCACCGACACTCGCCCGGTGAGGTCCAACGCCAGGGGGAAGGTCAGCGCGTGCCGCGCAGCGAAATCCGCCACCACCACGGACGGGTCTTTGACGTTCACGCCGATGATAACAAAGCCCTCGTGCTGATGGGTCTGGTAGTACGCCTCCAGCTCGGGCATCTCAGCGGCGCAGGGCGGGCACCACGAGGCCCAGAAGTTGACCATGACGACCTGGCCCGCGTAGTCCGCGAGCGCAATTTCCGCGCCCTCCGGCGTCGTAAGGGTGAAGGGTCGGGCGAGCGGCAGTTCGGCTGTCGGCGCGGCAGCGGGCGGCTCGGTGGGCGCAGGTGCGCCGCAGCCCGCAAGTATCCCCATCAGCACCAGCAAGGGCCAAAACCAGCGACGTTTACCTGACAACATTATCTTCGCACTCCCCTGATACAAACGGGGCCTGCACGGAGAATCCCGCCAGGCCCCGAGCTTCTAACGCAGCGCGGACTAGCGGGACACGTAGGGTGTCACCTGATCCGTCACGATGCGGTAGCTGTTGGTGATCTCCACCGACTTGCTTAGCATGACGCTGACCGAGCAGTAGGTCGTCTCGGAAAGCTCAATCGCGCGCTCCACCGCCGACTCGCTCACGCCTTCGCCATAGAGCACGTACTCGACGTGAATCTTGGTGTAGACTTTGGGGTGCTCGTCGGTGCGCTCCGCTTCGAGGCGCACCTGCATCCCGGTAACTGGCTGGCGCTTTTTCTGGAGGATCGAGAGGACATCCATCCCCGTGCAGCCAGCCAACCCCAATAGGATCAATTCCATCGGACTGGGGCCGCTTTGCGCGCGCCCGTCGCCGTGAGGGGTGTCCAAAATAATCGCCGGGCCGTCGTTGGCCTCCCCCACGCAGCGATAGTCCGGCCCCATCCAGGTAATCTGTGCCTTTGCCATTTTTGCCTCCTCGTATCCGATCTATTACGACTGTAAGGGGATGACGCAGATGAATTTCAGCGTGACATCCCCGGTGTTACGATACCCATGTGGTACATCCGGCGGCACGAGAATTGCCGCGCCGGGGGCCATCGTCCCTACCACGCCCTCCGGCGAGAGCAGCTCACCCATGCCCTCCAGGACGAAAATTTCGTGCTCGTAGGGATGATGGTGCGGCTCAAAGCGCACGCCGGGCGCGATTTCAATCACGCGCATGGCGAAGTTCGGCGCTTGATCCTTTTCGGAGAGCAACCAGCGAATACCGATGCCGGGCTGGACCGGCTCCAGGGCCACCTCAGCTGTCTGTTTCATCAACATCCTGCGGCTCCTCCTCTGGCTCCGAAACGACAGGCGCAGGCTTCAAAACCAGGTACAGCGGGCAGAACCCCCAGGCCCCGGTGATGAAGGCAATCAGGCCCAGCGCGCCCAACACGCTTCCCAACCAGCCCTGCAAGAAGAAGAAGCCGAACAGGGCGGCATAGAGTCCCAACACCACGCGCAAAATACGCTCGAAGTTGCTGATATTTTGCGGCATCATACCCTCCTATAGCTCCAATAGATATTCACGCACGGCCACGGCGGCCTTCGCGCCATCGCCCACCGCTACCGCGATCTGCGCCAGATTGTCGGCGCGGACATCGCCGGCGGCGAAGATTCCCGGCACAGAGGTGCGCGTGTGCGTGTCGGTCACGATGTAGCCGAAGCGGTTCAGCTCCAACAGCCCGGATAGGAACTGTGTGTACGGCGCATACCCCACGTAGATGAAGACGCCATCGGTGGGAATCTCGCGCTCCTCGCCCGTCTCCCGATCCTTAACCACCACACCGGTCGCGACCTTTTCGCCCTTGATCTCGGTGAGCATGTGGTTGAAATGCAATGTTGTCTTCTCGTGGCCGAAGACGCGATCCTGCAAAATTTTCTCCGCCTTGGAGGTGGGCAGGAACTCGACGATGGTGAGGCTCTTGACGTAGCCCAGCATGATCGAGCCTTCTTGCAGGCCGGAGTTCCCCGCGCCCACAATGACCACGTCCTTACCGCGGAAGAGCGGGCCATCGCAGGTGGCGCAATACGAGACGCCGCGCCCGTAGAATTCCTTCTCGCCGGGGACGCCCAACTTCTTCGACTCGCTGCCAGTGGCAACGATGAGCGTCTTGCCCTCGTAGACCTCGCCTGCGCCGGTGTGAACCTTGATCAGCCCCGGCTCAACCGGCTCCACCTGTTCAACCTCCTCAAATTCGACCACCTCGGTGCCGAAGCGCTCTGCCTGTTTGTGGAAGAGCTCCATCAGCTCCGAGCCGGCCACGCCTTCGGGGAAGCCGGGGTAATTTTCCACCAGCTCCGTCGTAGCGACCAGGCCACCAGCGGTCGCCTTCTCCAGCACCAGCGTCTTCAGACCATCACGCGATGTATAAATGGCCGAGGTCAGCCCCGCTGGCCCCGACCCAATGATGACAACGTCATATAGCCCACCGCTAGACCCTTGCGATTGAGGCTCTTTACCAAGCGAAAATTCAAACATACTAAACCTCCCTGTGTTGCTTAAATCGTCTACTCCTATTGTACGCCATTCGGCGTAGAATGTGAACTCCGCTTTGACGTAAGCAGGCCCGGCAATCGAAGAAAGTCGGGCCTACGGGATAGCAAAGATGGTGTTACGCGGTCAGCGCGGCTTCGATCGCATCCACGATCATATCGGCAGGGGCGCGACCTTCGACGCGCTCGCGCTCGTTGACGACGCTCAGCGGTACGCCCATCACGTTGAATTGGTTGGAGAGCTCCTGGAATTCTCCTGCCTCAACGATTTCGGCGTACACATGCGGGCTGGCCAGCGCCATATCGAAAGCGAGCGTCGCCGCGCCGGGGCAATGGGGGCAGCCAGGAGTCACGAAAACGCGCAAATTGACCTCTTGATCCAGCGTGGAGAGATAGGAGAGCGTCTCATCATCAAGATGCGCGTGCCCATGCCCTACCGCCTGGATGCCGTGAATCAAGGTGCCAAACTCGTGTTGCGCGGGAACGCCAAAGAAGCGCAGACCGTAATCTTCCGCGCCGACGATGGCAATCGCAGGGGCCTTGTCAATATTAAACTCTGCTACCTGCGCAGCATCCTGGGTGAAGTCGTAGATCTCCACCGATACTTGATCGGAGCAGCTGGCGACTTCCTCCATCAGCTCCACGATTATCGAGCAATAGGGGCAGTCTTCCGGCTTGGTGAAGCCCACCAAACGCACGGCGCTCTCCAAACCCGATAATGCCTCCGTTACCTGCTCCCGAACTTCCTCATTAAGCAATGCCATTGTCATGACCTCCTGTTGTGATTTACGTTAAAAGTATAGCACATATCGTATAAACGTCAAGATGCCCTGGACAAACATCACGCATGGATACGCTTCTTCCTTTTATACTCCATCTAACGGCTTTTTCAAGACATCGAATGGGAAACCTGTCACTTTGCGGTATGATTAGAGTACGCGCCGCCCTATGCAACTGGACAGGCTACTGAGACGTAATAAAGAAGATATACACGAGCATCGTGTCTTCTCAGAAAGTAGTCTGAGCGTAGGACAGGTTGCCAACCTGTCCTACATTTTCATCCTCGGCGGTGTGCCGAAGGAAGATGATGACTCCTTCGAGAATAGCCGTAACGCGCGCGAACTGACAATTCGCGCTACGTAGGACAGGCGAGCCGCCTGTCCGGACGGGCCGCTGGCCCATCCTACAAAAGACGGAGGTGCAGAGGTGTCCAATCGTCGCAGCCTGTATAGCAAAATCATTACGTGGTCATTGATCCCGACGGCGGTGGTGCTTTTTGTGGTGATCTTGTTGCTCTTCTTTGCCGTGCGACAGGGGACGGAAATTGCTACCCGGCTCACCGCCGAACAAATCATCCAGAGCCTGGAAAACGTCGCCGATCCCCTACTCGCGCTCGCGCGGATGCCCACCCTTTACACCGACACGCCCGCCCTGCAAGAAACGCCACCGCGCCAATCTCATCGCCTGCTCGCCAACTTTGATGCGGGAATCCTGGTGCTCGATGCCCAGGGGCGCGTGGTCGTCTCTATGCCGGAGCGCCCTGAGATCCACCGGATGGATTGGTCGGACCGGGACTATTTCCAGGCAGCGCGCGCAGCGGCAGCGATGGGGGACGCCGGGCCGCACTTCTCCAACGTCGTCGCCGATGGCCCTGAGGGTGCAGAGGTCATCGCCATCTCAGTGCCGCTCATAGATGACAATGGGGAGTTCAGTGGGGCGCTGGTGGGATTGCAAAATCTGGGCTTGCACGCCGTCGTTGACGAAGGACGCACGCGCTTCTTCCGCGTTTTGCTCGTGGATGGAGAGGGAACCATCATCCACTATCCGGTCTGGAACCAGTTGGGCGAGAGCCTGGCGGACGAACCGGTCGTACAACACATTTTCCGGGGGGAGTCCGGGGCAGTGCGCATCCGTGACTTTGATGGACGCAGCATCTTTGCCGGCTACAGCCCGATTCCCAGCACAACCTGGGGGCTGATCACCGAGATCAACTGGGAGGATCTGACCGCGGGACGCAAACTCTACCCGCCCCTGTTTATTTTACTGTTGGGACTGGGCGTCATCGTGCCGGTCGTCGTCGTGAATATCGGCGCTTCGCGGATCACCAAACCGCTGGCCGATCTGATCAAGGCCGCGCAGGAGGTCGCCGAGGGCAATTTCGGACGCACCATCGCCGCCCACACCGACGACGAGATCGAAGAACTGGCGGAACAATTCAACAGCATGTCGCAGCAGTTGCAGGCGTCGTACACCCAGCTGGAGCGCAAAGTCGCCGACCGCACGCGGGAGCTGGCGACCCTCAACGCCATTGCCGGCGTGGTCAGCCGCTCCCTCGATCTCGATGAGGTGCTGGAGGCGGCGCTGGAGGAGACGCTGGCGCGCCTCGACGCAGCAGCGGGGGGCATCTGGCTGCAAAATGCCACGGGCGATTTGACCCTACATCGGCAGCGCGGTCTCAGCCCCGAACTCACCGCGCGCGTGCAGGCCGGGCGCTTGGAGGAGGGCCTGGTGGGCCAAATCCTGCAAGAGAGCCGCGTGCTATTAGAAGCGCTGGGAGATTGTGCGTTGCACGAAAAGACCGACTCGCTCGCCGCAGTGATGTGCCAGGCGGGAATGCAGACGCTCGTGGGCGCGCCGCTCACCTGCAAAGGGCGCACGCTCGGCGTGTTGCTGTTGGCCTTACAACAATCCTGTCCCGACCAGGAACAGCTCACCACCCTGCTGACCGCGATTGGGCAGCAGATCGGCGTCGCAGTGGAAAATGCCCAGCTCTATCGGCAGGTTGAGCAGGAGCTGACCGTCCGCAAAGAGACAGAAGCGGCGCTACGCGATAGCCGGGAGCGCCTCCAATTGGCTATCGAGGGTGGCGACATCGGCCTCTGGGACCTGGATATGACGCAGGGGACGATGGATACCGCCATGCAGAAGGATTTGGGGTACGAACCAGACGAGATCGGCAACACGCAGCAGGACTGGCTAGGGCTGGTGCACCCCGATGACCACAGCGTGGTCGAAGAGGCCTCGCGCCGTTACATCGCCGGCGAGGCCCCCCTCTTCGAGGTGGAACATCGCCTGCGACACAAGGCGGGCCACTGGCGTTGGGTGCTACTGCGCGGTCGGGTTGTGCGCTTCGCCGAGGATGGCACACCGCTGCGCATGTCGGGCATCTCGCAGGATGTGACCCCGCGCAAAGAGGCAGAGGAGGAATTGCGTAAGGCTAAGGAGGCCGCCGAGGCCGCTAATCGCGCCAAGAGCGTCTTCCTGGCGAACATGAGCCACGAGCTCCGCACCCCGCTCAACGCCATCCTGGGCTTCACCCAGTTGCTCTCGAAGGACCCTCAACTCAGCCTCGATCAGAAAGAGAGCCTTGAGATCATCGCCAGCAGCGGCAAGCACCTGCTCACGCTCATCAACGATGTGTTGGAGATGTCGAAAATCGAAGCAGGGCGAACCAGCCTCTTCGAACAAGGCTTCGACCTGCAACGGCTGCTCGCCGATCTCGAATCCATGTTCCGCCTGCGGGCCAGGGACAAGGGGCTGGCCCTGGCCTTCGAATGTGCGCCGGATGTGCCGCGATATATCCGCACCGACGAGAGCAAACTCCGGCAAGTGCTCATCAACTTGCTGGGGAACGCCGTCAAGTTCACCGATGCGGGCGCGGTGCAGCTGGCTGTGACCTACGATCCCGCTACGAAGGGGACGCCGCACCAGCTACGCTTCGCCATCACCGACACCGGGCCGGGGATCAGCGCCGTGGATCTGGAGAAGCTCTTCGATCCCTTCGTGCAGACCACCAGCGGGCAGCAATCGCTGGAGGGGACGGGGCTGGGCCTGCCCATCAGCCGCGAATTCGTGCGCTTGATGGGCGGCGACATCGGCGTGGATAGCGTCCTGGGCGAAGGTAGCACCTTCCGCTTCAACGTGATCATCGGTCTGGCAACCGCCGCCGAAGTCCTCACCGAGGAGCCTTTCCGGCGTGTTGTGGCGCTGGAGGCGGGCCAACCGACCTACCGCGTGCTCATCGTTGAAGACAAATGGGCCAATCGCAAGCTGCTCGTGCGCCTGCTCGAACCACTCGGCTTCGAAGTCCGCGAGGCCGTGAACGGCCAGGAGGCGCTGGAGATATGGGAGCATTGGAATCCGCAGTTGATCCTGATGGACATGCGGATGCCGGTAATGGATGGGCACGAGGCCACGCAACGCATCAAGGCGACGACGCGGGGACAGGCCACGGTCATCATCGCGCTGACGGCCAGCGCCTTCGAGGAGGAACGCAAGATCATCCTCTCCGAAGGGTGCGACGATTTCATCCGCAAGCCCTTCCGCGAAGAAGAAATCTACGAGAAATTAGCCAAGCATCTGGGCGTGCGCTTCATCTACGAGGAAGAGACCGCTGGCGAGGGCTTGCTGGCCGCTGAGACTGCGGAGGCGCTGCTCACGCCGGAGACGGTCGCCGCATTGCCGCCCACCCTGGTCGCGGCGCTGCACGCAGCGGCCATCCAGGCCGATGCAGAGACGCTCTTTGCGCTCATTCAGGAGATTGCAGACGAGCAAACACACCCAGAGATCGCGACAGCGTTGGAGAGCCTCGTGCGCAACTTCCGCTTCGATGTCATCATGGCATTGACACAGGGAGAGGGTGAAGGATAATGGGTAGTACAATGGAGAAGGGCAATATCCTGATTGTAGATGATACGCCGGCCAACCTCCGGCTGCTTTCCAACATGCTCGCCGAGCAGGATTACAAGGTGCGCTCGGTCATCAATGGGCAGATGGCGCTGCTGGCGGCCCAGGCTGCACCGCCGGACCTGGTGCTGCTTGACATCAACATGCCGGGGATGAACGGCTACGAAGTTTGCGCCCAGCTCAAAGCCGATCCTCGCACCCAGGAAATTCCCATCATCTTCATCAGCGCGCTAGATGAGATACAGGACAAGGTCAAAGCCTTCACCGTGGGCGGTGTAGATTACATCACCAAGCCGTTCCAGTTCCAGGAGGTGCTGGCGCGGGTGGAGACGCACCTGATGTTGCGCAATTTGCAGCGCGAGCTCCAGCGGGAAATTATGGAGCGCGACCGGGTGATCGCGGAGCTGGACGCTTACGCGCATACCGTCGCGCACGACCTCAAGAATCCGCTGACGGCGCTGGTAGGCTTCAGCAGCCTGTTGGAAAAGCGCTACCACCGGATGACGGAGGAGGAACTCTGCCGCAACGTGGCGCTGATCGCCCAGAATGGTCGCAAGATGACCAACATCATTGAAGAGCTGCTGTTGCTCTCCAGCGTGCGGCAGATCGAGGAGCTGGATTTGCAGACGCTCGATATGGGCGCGCTCGTAGCAGAGGCGCAAGCGCGTCTCAGCGATATGATCACCGAGACGCAGGGCGAGCTGCAAGTCCCTGATGTCTGGCCGCCAGCCATCGGCTATGCCCCCTGGATCGAGGAGGTCTGGGTCAACTATCTCAGCAACGCGCTCAAGTACGGCGGCTCGCCCCCACGGATTGAACTGGGCGCGACGGTCGAGGCCCCTGCATGGGTGCGCTTCTGGGTGCGCGATAACGGGCCGGGGATTGAGCCCGAGGATCAGGCGCGGCTCTTCGTCCCCTTCGAGAGATTAAGTCAGGCGCGGGCCAAAGGACACGGGCTAGGGCTGTCCATCGTGCGGCGCATCATCGAGAAGCTCGGTGGCGAGGTCGGGATCGAAAGCGCTGCGGGGACAGGCACGGTGTTCAGCTTTACGCTGCCACAGGCTGGGAAGTGAGGGGACAGATGAACGAAGCATCTCAACACGAGCAGAAAGAGATCACAATTTCAGTGGAGATGTCCGACGGGATGATCCAGCTGGGCGGACGCCAGATTGATGCGCGGGTGTTCGGCGTGGTGATCGGCTCTTCGCTAATAGGATTGGGCTGCGTACTCCTCTTTGGCGCGCTGCTGGGAATCAGGATTGGGCAGTTCATCTGGCCGTGGTTCATCATCGCGCCCGGGGTGCTGGGTGCTACGGTGGCGCTCTCAATCGGCAGCCCTGCCGACGAAATCGTGATGGTGCCCGCAAGCATCGTGACCATGGTGGGCGTGCTGCTCTTCTATCAAAGTATCACCGGGCATTGGGAGAGCTGGGCGTATGCCTGGGCGCTCGTCGCGCCCACCTCGATTGGTCTGGGCAAAATACTCTTCGGGATGCTCAAGGGGCGCGAGGAGATGATCCACATCGGCAACGGGTTGGCGACCAGCGGCCTCTTCGTCTTTGCAATCGGATTCATCTTCTTCGAGCTACTGCTCAACATCAGCGGCTTTGGACTGGGCTTCCTGGGCTGGGCCATCGTACTCATCGGCCTGGGGACATTGATGATTCTCAAGTCGTTTCTGAAGCAGCTGCTATAACCAAAGTGCCATCATCTGAATACCGGCGGAGGGCGCAGTATGCTCGCCGCCGGTTTGGGTTGTGACGTGACAAGCCGAAAAACCCGACTATAATGATAACTGTAGCCCAGAAAGTGACGTGTGAACGTGCGCACATGTGAACGTAGATACACGCTACACAAGCAATTTGACGATTTGCAGACTTTCAGAGGAGACGGCGGTGCTGGTGCACGCCATCCAGCACGAAAATGCTTATCAGCAGATTGGGCGGATTTAGCAGATTTTTGTTTGGCTATTCGCCATTCACCATTCGCAGATTCACTATTTTCGAAGGAG
>DAOTXC010000161.1:0-5892 GCA_034435555.1 Anaerolineae bacterium | reverse complement strand
CGCATCCTGGATCAGCGGGCTGACCATGTTCCAATAGAAATCGGCATAGCCGCGCCGCATATCATCGGGGCAGGTGTAGCCTGTGGCCTTGTTTGCGCCGACCTCCTCGAACTCGTAGAAGAGCGCGGGGATTTTGAGCACGTATTTGGGATCCCCCATCTGGCCGATGAAATCCGCGGCCCGAATCAACCCGTGATAGCCGGCGGTATCCTGGTAGAAGGGATCGGGCGGCGGAGGGAAGCGTGTCATCTCGATGTACTCCGTCACGCGGTCAACATCCACCGCAAAGGTGAGCGCACCGCCAAACCGCTCGCGCACAAAGAGCTTGCCCCGATCCACGTGATAGTCCTTGAGCACGGCATCGCTCCCGGTGGCAGGCAGGTTCACCAGCTCCTCCCCCACCCCGGTAGCGAAGAGGCCCTCACGCGGGCGGTCGGCCTGGCAGATGCCCCGCACGTAGCCGATATCGTGGCACAGCAGGGCAACCATGAAGAGCAACCAGTCCTGCGGCGACACGCCGCCCTCGGAAAGATGCTTCCCCCGCAGAATGGACTGTCCCACCAGCGTCACCATGATGGTGTGCTCCATGTTGTGATAGAGCGCATCGGAGTTCGCCAGGTTCTCCAACGCGAGCCGCCCCGCCCAAGCGATGATGTTCCCGTATTCAGGGTGGATCAGGCTGTAGGTCTGCTCGTAAGCGCCTTTCAGCTCCTGCACAAAGCTATCAATCACGATTTTCTGCAAATTGAACATCTCAATATCTCCCTAGCTTACACATATAGAAAAAGCCCGCCTGTCCTTAGGGACGAAGCGAGCTCCGTGGTACCACCCTCATTCGCCGATCCATTCGGCGCACTCACCCCTCCTCAAATACGAGGAGGTTCGCTATAACGGGCGCTCCCGTAGCGGGTTACAGGCATCTCCGCGATGCGTTCAGCCGCTCAACTCCCGGGCGACTTCGATGGCAGCTTCCGTAGCGGACTTTCAGCCCAGACCCGCCTCTCTGGTACGGCGCCAGCACCACCTACTCCTCCCGTTCACAGTCTTTAAGGCTATCAAAGACTGCGCATAGGCAACATGCACACCCACATTATAGAAACTTTGCGCAGATTGTCAAACGCCAACGGCGAAGCATTAGCGAGCTGTTAGGCTCCTGATAGGTAGGCCGGACGCCAATGGGGTATGGTAGACATGCGAAAAGATTCTCAGCGAGAGGAGAAAGAGGATGCTCGAAAAACTCATGTACTGGTCGTGGTTGCCTATCGTCCAGCTCTATATCTGGCTCCATCTCAAATTGGATGTGATCCGCCACCAGCCGCTCCCGCCCGGCCCGAAGATCATCGTGGCGAACCACCCCACCACGCTCGATCCCTACTTCGTATCCCGGCTGATCCAGGAGCCGGCGCGGATCCTGATCATCTACCTGGCCTTCAGGATTCCGGTACTCGGCCCCTGGCTGCGCCTGGGGGGCCACATCGAGGTCGCGCCCGGCGAGGGCCGCCGCGCCTTCGATGCCGCCCTTGCCGCCCTCGCCGAGGGCAAGAACATCATGATCTTCCCGGAAGGCGATCTCAGCCCCAGCAAGGGGCCGGGCAAGGCGCACAACGGCGCAGCGCGGCTGGCGCTGCTCTCCGGCGCGCCCGTCATCCCGCTGGGTATCCACCTGCCGCCCAACGGCATCCGTCAGGTCAGCGGCGAGATCGGCGGCGAGAGCACGATCACCCGTTGGCCGCGCCACACGCCCTACGCCGTCACCGTCGGGGAAAGCATCGCCTTCGCGGGCGACGCCACCGACCGCGAGCGCGTCCAGGCCGTCACGGATGAGATTATGCGCCACATCCGGTCGCTCACGCAGGAGAGCAAGACGCGCCTGCAACCGCAACCGGTCGCGCCGAGGGGATTGGTGCAGTCGGTGAGGTTGCCTAAAGGTTGACCCACGCCATACCACAGAGCCGCCGTTCATGCGGAACGGCGGCTCTGTCATCATCCCCCTACACGGCGGGCGCGTTATCCAAAATCCCCTCGATCTTCTCCAACACCTCCGCCGAGAGCTTGACCCCCGCTGCCTTGACGTTGGCCTCGACGTGCCGCACCTTCGTCGCGCCGGTGATGGCGGAGCTGAGCTCCGGGCGGCGCAGCACCCAGGCCAGCGCCAGCTGCGACATGGTCAGCCCCAGCTCCTCCGCCAGCGCCGTGAGCGCCCGCACCTTGGAGAGGTTCTCCTCCGTGAGGTCGGAATCCAGCCAGCGGCTCCGCGCCGCCCGGCTACCCTCCGGGATGCCCTCGTTGTACTTGCCGGTGAGCAGGCCCTGCGCCAGCGGGCTAAAGACGACCAGCCCCAGGCCGTGCTTGGCCGCGACGGGCATGATCTCCGGCTCGATGTGGCGATCCAGCATATTGTAGCGCGGCTGCTCCACCTGCGGCAGATAGGCGTTGTGCGCCCGCGCCAGGCCCACCGCGTGCTCGATCTGCGCCGCGCTCCAGACGCTCGTGCCCCAGTAGAGCACCTTGCCCTGATGCACCAGATCATCCATGGCGCGCACGACCTCCTCGACCGGCGTCTCCGGATCGTAGCGGTGACAGAAGTACAGATCGAGATAGTCCATCTGCAACCGCCGCAGGGAGTTCTCCACCGATTCCATGATGTGCTTGCGGCTCAGGCCCCGGTCGTTGACGTTGTCGCTCATCGGCCAGAAGAGCTTGCTGGAGATGACCAAATCCTGCCGCCGCAGCCCCAGGTCGCGGATGACCTTGCCCACGACGCGCTCCGCCTCGCCGCGCGCGTAGACGTCGGCCAGATCAATGAAGTTGACGCCGTGATCCACCGCCGCCTTGACGCACACCCGCGTCGTCTCCTCTTCCTCCGATCCGCCGTAGGTGAGCCACGCGCCCAGAGAAATCTCGCTGACCTTGAGGCCAGCCTTGCCCAAATGACGATATTCCATGCGATACCTCCTTGTGAAAGTCTGAAAGTCTGCAAATCAAAAAAAACCTCGAATGATGCGTGAAGATGTGATTGCGTTTTGCGGCTCACATCTTCACGATAGATAAATATCCAGCAAATCGCGCAACATGGTCGCCGCCGAGGGGATGGGGTCCGGCTCGTCAATAACGATCTTGAGCGTCCCGTAGATGTCCGTCACGATGACCGCACCCAGCTGCTTGGAGCTGAGCTGCCCCAGCGGATGCTCCGCGGAGAGCGCGACCGGGGCCACGGTCAGCGCATAGCCGCCATCGGGATGCCGCTGCGCCTGCGCTAACAGCCGGTAGCAATAGCCACGCTCGCGCGCCGCGAGCAGATCCTCTGGTCGCAGCGCCATGATCCCCACTCGCGAGACCTCCTCCAAGCGGGCGGGATAGTCCAGTACCGCGTTCGCCAAGATCGTGAGCTTGGCGGCAGCGTCCCAGCCATCCAGGTCCCAGCTTGCATCGGCCTCCAGGACGCCCTCCTCGCGGGCGCGGGCCAGCGCCGCCTCGCGGGAAAGCCCCTCGCTCAGCAGATCCATGATGTAGCCGGTGACGAGATTGGGGACGGCCTCCAGCTGCTCGATGACCGCGCCGCGCAGATCGCGCTGCCCTACGTTGATCAGCGGCAGGCCGCCGGCGACCGTCCCATCGAAGCGCAGCTTGACACCATGCTCCGCCGCCAGTGCATGCAACTCCTGATAGGCCAGCACCAGCGGCCCCTTGTTCGGCGTGACGACGTGCCAACCCCGTTGCAGCGCCGTGCGCACGCAGGTGAGGCCCGGCTCGCCGCCCTGCGCCAGATTGACCGGAGAGGCTTCCAGCAACATATCCGCCTCGGCCTGCGTGACCAATTCGATCGCCGTCATGCGGGCGCGCCCCACCTCCGGGTACGCAGCGATGCTCATCCCCGCCGCCTTCAGATGCGCGACCGCCTCCCAATCCAGCCCTGCCGGATCATAGGCCGCCCCCCGGCTATCCGCCGCGCCGACCAACCGCAGGGCCAACCCGTAACGCTCGGCCAGCATCGCCTGCCGTGGCGCGACGATCTCGCAGAAACGCCGCCCCAAATTGCCCACTCCTACCAAGACGATCCTTATTGTCTGCATTGCCTCTCCTCCGTACAGCGGAACAAATGGAACAGCGTCTGCGGGTCGCGCGTTTGCAGGAGCACGCGGCCCGGCCCCCGCAGGTCGGCCACCCACTCGATGCCGCCCACAGCCGCCGCCGTATAGCCATCCACGACGCGAATATTGTAGCCCAGCGCCGCGCTCAGCGCCACGAGATGGCCGGTCGCCACCGCGTAGCTCTCCCCTGCCGCCAGGGTGAGCGCGTGGAAAGCGCCGTAGCTCGCCACGAGCATCCGCCCCGGCCCCGCACATCGCAACATCGAGAGCGAGTCCTGGGGGAAGAAACTCTGCGCGCCGCCCCACTTTTCCGTCACCGTGACCGTCGGCTCCGCCGCGACGTAGGCCAGTGTCGGGACGAGCCACGCGGCATCGTCGAGATCCAACACCTGCACATCGCCGGGCAACGCGGGAGCCAACCACAGCTCCGCACCCTGCGGCCCCGCCTGGTACGTGTTGATCGAGAAGGCCGCTCGCTCCGCTGGCCCCCGCTGGGCCGATTGCAGCAGCCCGCCACGCGGGGGCGGCGTCACCTGCACGCCGGGCGACATCGCCATCAGCGCGCTGCTCGCCGCCTTGAGCGCCTCCTGCGCCGCCAGCGACACTCGCGCCACGGCATGTTCTGGCTGATAGAGCACCTCGACTTGCATCTGCCCTCCTCTCGACTACAACGCTTCCAGCCGCACCGCGAAGAGCGGCACCAACATCTCCGGCGCGAGTAGCCCGCCATGCCGCCCCTTAAGCCGCTCGAGGGAGGTGCGGTCGCGCACAAAGATCTGATCGCCCTTCGCAATGCAGATCAGATCGCCAAGCCGATGCGGCGTCTCGCCGTAGACCGGCCCCGGCCCCAGCAGGCCGCTCGCCAACAACTCGGCCTGGGATAGACAATGGAAGCTCTCCTCAAAATGCGTCTCCAAATAGGCCCGCACCCACGCTTCCTGGCCAGAACGGACGTAAAGGAAGGGGGCGCGCGCCTCCCCCAGACTCGGTAACAACAATCGCTCGCGCAGCTCGGGATGCTCCGACAGCACCACGGCCCCTTCCGCCGGCGTGCGCAACTGCCCGTGATCGGCCAAAATCAGCAGCAAGGTTCCCTCGCGCTCCGTCGCGCGCAGCCCCTTGAGGAAGAGCGCCTCCAGCATATACGCAATCGAGCGGACCTCGGCCTCACCGGTGAGATGCTGCGGCCCGTGGCGATGCGCCAGCGTGTCAACGGCGCTCCAGTAGCCGTCCAAGAGCAGCCGCTCCCCGGCGTGCGCGCGCAGCAACGCCTGCAGCGTGACCCAGAAATCGCTGGCGGCGCTGTGCCCGTGGATCTCGCGCACCCCTCGGAAGTACATCTCGCTCAGCGGCCCGGAGATGAGATGGCCGGCGATCACCTGCTCCGTGGGCAGGCCCGCCGCCGCCATTTGCATCGCCAGCGAGGGGACCGGCAGAAAGTGTTCCGCCTCCAGCCCCCAATCCGCCAGCAGTCCCCTGTTCCGCTGCGCAAGCGGTGAGAAGCTGATGCACTCCGCCGCCACATGGAACTCGCGCAGGTACAGCTCATAGGCGAGCAGGCCGTGCGTCACCGGCGCGACGCCCGTGCGCAAGGTCGCCAACACGTTATTGGTCGTCGAGGGGAAGATGGTGGTGAGCGGTAAAAGCCGCCCGCGCTCAGCGAGCCGGTGGAAGATGAGATCGTCGTAGCGGGCCATCACCGCCTGCAACTGCTCCCAGCCCAGCCCATCGAGCGTCAATACCACCACGCGCTCGACGCCGTCGGTCAGCCCGGCGAGCAGGTCGGCGCGCAAGGGCGGCA
>DAOTXC010000160.1:0-23099 GCA_034435555.1 Anaerolineae bacterium | reverse complement strand
TTGCCGTACACTTCACCATCAATCTGCACTACCGGGCCAACCGCGCACAGGCCCAGGCAGCTGACAACTTCCAGCGTCCACTTGCCATCGGGCGAGGTCTCGCCAAAGGCGATGCCCAGTGTCTCTTCCAACGCATCCCAGACCTCGCGCCCGCCAGCCACATGGCAGGGCGCATCCTGGCACATCAGCACCACATGTTGCCCACGCGGTTTGACGTTCATCATGCTATAAAACGAGGCGACGCCGAACACCTGCCCGCGTGGCAGGCGCAGCCGGTCAGCCACAGCTAGCAGCAGTTCCTGGGACAGATAGCCCTCAGCCTGGTTCAAATCGCGGAGAATTTCGACCAACGCTTCGGCATCGCCCCCGTAACGCTCAAAAACGGTGTCCATTAAAGTTGTATTTATCGTCATAGTATCCCTCTCAATCTTGGCTACTCGATGTAGACCGCGTTGACCGGGCAGACCTGCTTGCAGATGCCGCAGCGGATGCACGTCTCAGGGTCAATGACATGCACTTGCTTGGGCGACCCCGCGATAGCGTTAACCGGACAGTTGCGGGCGCAGCGGGTACAACCAATGCAGGCCTCCGGGTCGATCCTGTATTCGATGAGGCCTTTGCAGACTTTAGCCGGGCAGGTCTTGTCGTAGATGTGCGCTTCGTACTCTTCGCGGAAGTATTGGATGGTGCTGAGGACGGGGTTGGGCGCGCCCTGGCCCAGCCCACAGAGGGAGCCGGCCTTGGTGTACTTAGAGAGCTCTTCCAGCCGCTCGATGTCGCCCGGCTGTCCCTCGCCGTTGCAGATGTGTTCCAGAATCTCCAACATGCGTCGCGTGCCGATGCGACAAGGTACACACTTGCCGCAGGACTCGTCCTGGGTGAACTCCATGAAGAAGCGGGCAATATCCACCATGCAGGTATCTTCGTCCATGACGACAAAGCCCCCGGAGCCCATGATGGAGCCCACCTCGGCCAGGTGTTCGTAATCGACCGGCAGATCCATATACTTCTCCGGGATACAGCCGCCCATCGGCCCGCCGGTCTGCACTGCCTTGAACTTCTTGCCGTTCAGCACGCCGCCGCCCACATCGTAGACGATTTCGCGGATGGTCATGCCGAGCGGCACTTCCACCAGCCCGGTGCGCTCGACCTTGCCGGCGATGGCGAAGGTCTTGGTGCCCTTGCTCTTTTCCGTGCCCATCGAGGCGAACCAGTCGCCGCCCTTGCGGAGAATCTTGGGGACGTTGGCGTAGGTCTCCACATTGTTAATGTTGGTGGATTGTCCCCACAGCCCCTTGACCGCCGGGAAGGGCGGACGGGTGCGCGGCATCCCGCGCTTGCCCTCGATGGACTGCATCAGCGCGGTCTCCTCGCCGCAGACGAAAGCCCCCGCGCCCATGCGGATCTCCAGGTCAAAGCTGAAGTCGCTGCCGAGGATATTCTCGCCCAGCAGACCATACTCCCGCGCCTGGGTGATCGCCACCCGCAGCGTGCTGATGGCGATGGGGTACTCGGCGCGGACGTAGACGTAGCCCTGCTGCGCGCCGATGGCGTAAGCGGCGATCGCCATCCCTTCGATGACGGCGTGCGGGTCGCCTTCGAGCACGCGGCGGTTCATAAACGCACCGGGATCGCCCTCGTCGGCGTTGCAGATGACGAATTTCTGCTCACTGACGGCCTTTTGGGCGAAGGTCCACTTGAGCCAGGTGGGGAAGCCGGCTCCACCACGCCCGCGCAGGCCGGATACTTTCAGCTCGGCGATGACCTCATCGGGGGTCATTTCCGTGAGCGCCTTCGCCAGCGCCGTGTAGCCATCGAAGGCGATGTAGTCCTCGATGTTTTCGGGGTCAATCACGCCGATATTTTCCAGCACCACCCGCACCTCTTTGGTCGAGGGCGCGGGCAACGGTTCGCTGGGAGGCTCCTGATAGATCAAATTTTTGACAGGGCGACCTTTGAGCAGGTGCTCTTCAGCGATGCGCTCAGCATCCGCCACGGTTAAGTTGACGTAGTGCGTGCCTTCGGGGTAGACGACCATTTCCGGTCCCTGCTCACCGTGGCCTAACGAGCTCACCTCCATGACCTGCACCTCTTCGGTGAGTTGCAGCTCTTGGAGCTTGCTGCGCAACGCTGCTTCAACTTCCCGCGCGCCCTTTTCCACACAGCGGGGTTCCCCGCAAATCAAGATATGTGCGCGGTAAACCATTGTACCTCCTTAGTCAGGATTTTAGGTGAGCGCAAAGCTACCCGGTCTGTACTTGCCACTCGGCGACCGGCTCGTCGTTGACCAGATGCTTTTCGATCAGCGTGGAGACGCGGCTGGCATCAATCTTGCCATAGGTGACGATGTCGGACTCGCCGACCTGAATCTGCACCAGGGGTTCGTACTCGCACAGCCCCAGGCAGCCCGTCTGCGTGACCACCACATCGCTGATTTGACGCCGTTCCATCTCATCGAGGATGGCCTTCATGGTGTCCCGCGCCCCGGCAGCGATCCCGCAGGTGCCCATGGCGACGGTAATGCGCGCCCTCGCCCCCGCGCCTGCCAGGCTGCGGCGCTCCAACGCGCGCTCTTTAATCTTCCGTAGTTCTTCCAAGCTCTTCATGTGGATTCCTCCTAAATAGTGATCAATGATTCAAGTGTAAAGCAGCTAGCCTTGTGGCTCAGCCGTCAATGACAGTAGCCCTTCTTGCAGCATCTCCCGCAGAAAAGCCAGCACCTCCGGCGAGGAGAGCGGGACCTCGTCACCTAGGATAGCGCGCACCTCGCGGGTATCGAAGGTGAACTCGTGCCAGACTTCGTCGGTGGGGCGCACGCGATGGCGATAGGCCACGTCCGCCGAGGCGTCGTACCCCACGATCATGCAGGTCAACGTCCCCACCAGATCGCCCATCGGGGGGCGGTCAATGTGGCTGTGTTGGAAGATGGCGCGGGTGATAGTTCCTTCTCCCAGCTGCGAGATGATCTCGAAGTCGCCGTTGCACATTTCGGCAATTTGCTTGAAGAAGGGGATGCCCAGCCCCACCTTGCGGGTCGTGCGCGATGTGACCCACGGGTCGGTGATGCGCGCCAGCGTCTCCGCATCCATGCCGGAGCCGTTATCGTGCAGTGTGATTGCCAGCAGGTCAATGACAAAATCCTCTTCGATCTCCAATGAGATCAGCGTGGCACCGGCTTTCGCGCCATTTTCAAAGATATCGAGAATGTGCTGCGAGAGCTCTCGAAAGGCGGTCATTCATATTTCCGCAAGATTTTGGATATATCGGAGGGGTTCACGCGCCCCAGAATATCCTCGTTGATCATCAGCACCGGGGCCTGGGAGCAGGCGCCCACGCACCGGCAGATTTCCAGGGTGAATTTACCATCCTTGGTCGTTTCGCCCAATGGAATTCCCAAAAGCTGTTGCAGCTTTTCGATCAGGGTGGGGCCGCCACGGACGTAACAGGCTGTCCCCATGCACACGCTCACCTGGTACTTGCCGATGGGCGCGGTGCGGAAGGACGAGTAGAAGGTCAGGACGCCGTAGAGGTGGCTGAGCGGGATGCCTAGCTCCTGGGCGATATACGTCTGCATCGGCGGGGAGATGTACCCGACCCGCTCCTGGACGAGCGTCAGCACCAGCATTGTCGCGCCGGGACGCTCCTTGTTGGCAGCAATAATCTCATCAATAGGGTCTTTTTCCTCTGGGGTCATGACCGTTGCATCTTCTGTTGCAACCGCTACGTTTGGGTCTAAACTCATCACTTTCACCTCAATCGCAAGAATTTTGTGCGCCTCTGATTAGAGTAAGTTATACAACAACCCGATTTTGGCATAAGATACGCCACCTCATATTATAACGATTCCTCCAAAGACGCTATAGTGACATTGTTCGCTCTTTGGGCTGCGAAGTTACCCCAGTGCCGCGCGCCTCTAGGGGACGAACATGCGCCGCCCTTCCTCGCCACGCAGCGCAGCGCGCAGCTCCGCGATGCAAGGTGGCCCCTTCAAGACGAAGACTGTCATCACCTGGCCGATGGCGTCCAGCCAGTGGGCATCGGAGGCGGTGATGAGAGGGATGTCCGGCAAGAATGGGTAGCGCTGGCGCGCTTGCGAGGGCCGCATATTGGGCGAGAGCTCCGCCGCTTCAACCTGTAAATTGGAGGGCCACAGCCCCAACGTCCGCAATAGCCCCTTGCTGGGGCGATCAATGTGCGCGGGGATCGCCAGCCCGCCCAGCGTGTGGACGCTGGCGACGGCCTCGGCCAGTGGGATCTGCGCTGCGCCTTGCAAAAAGTTCGTCTCCTCTGCTACGAGCTTTCCCGTTGCGTCAACCAGGTATTGGGGGCCAAAACGCTCCGGATCGTTCTGCAAGGGGAGTAAGCGCGCATCAACCTGCGCCTGCCACGCCTCGGCCTGCTCCAGCGTGTCGAAGAGACAGACCAGGTCTACCTCCTCCTGGGATTGCAGCTCCATCCCCGGCAGCACCACCAGCTCTGTGCCCTGGGCGGCTTCCATCACCGCGCCCGCGTTGCCGCATGAGTTGTGATCCGTCACCGCGATGATCTGCAGACCCTTGTAGAGCGCCTCTTCTATCATCAACGGCGGAATCATCTCTACCTCGGCGCAGGCAGAGAGCAGGGTGTGCAAATGGAGGTCGGCTCGGTGCTCGCGCACGGCACGCTTACAGGAGCCCCGACTTGGCTAACTTCACAACGGTTTCGAAGGTTGGATCCGTGCCCAACAGCAGGGGGATCCCTTCTTGCTCGGCTTTGTCAATGGTTTCTTGGGGGATAACCGCGCCTTCAGTGACTACGATAGCAGCAATGCCCAACAGTGAGGCCACGGCCACGATGTTGAGGTGCGTCTGCAAGGTGAACCATAGCTGGTCGGGCTGCGCGCCGGCCATCACACAGCTGAGCAGGTCGGCGATATAGCCGCCCTTGACCTCGTGATCTGTTTCCGCCGCGCCAGCCAGTACCACCAATCCTAATTCTTCAGCAATCTTTTTAACGGTCGCCATAGGGAATTCCTCCTCTGAAAATAGAGGTTGTAAGACAGGTTGGCAACCTGTCTTGCATTTTTGTGCTCGTTGGTATGAGAACCAACATGGGAACTTATCCGATTCAGTTTTTTACCGTGACTTCTTCCGGGGGCACGTTGAACATCATCTCCAAGCGTGTGCCGACGCCTACCGCCGACCAGATGTTGAGGTCGTCAGTGCAGCGGTTGATGTTGACCAGGCCCATGCCCGCGCCGAAGCCCATCTCGCGCGCGATTTCTGAGGCGGTGGAGTAGCCCGCGCGCCGGGCCAGTTCAATATCGGGAATGCCCGGCCCCGCGTCATGCGCTATCACGGTGATCTGCGTCGGGTGGATCTCCGCCACGATGGAGCCGCCATCATCGGTGTGGATGATGAGGTTGATCTCCGCCTCGTAGGTGGCGATGGCTACGCGGCGGGCCAGCTGTGGGGTCGCGCCGATTTGCAGCAACGCCTGTTTGATTCGCGCTGAGGCCTGCCCGCCAAGGGTGAAATCGCCAAAATGGACGCGATACCGCAGGGTGAGGCTGGTATCATCCGATTCCAGCGCCTCGAAGAAGTAGCTGGGGCGACGTTTGAGCTGCAATGCCTCAGCCTCGTTGTAGAGCTCTTGCAACGCGGTCAACAGCCCCGCCACAATATCGCCCTTGGTAAGAATCCCCGCGAGCTTGTCATGATCATCTACGACCAGCAAGCGTCCCACGCCGGTGCTTTCCAGCTTGCGCAACGCCTCCACGACGGGTTCTTTGAGATGGACGGTGAAGGGATTGGCGGTCATAAAATCCGCCACGGGGCGCTCCAATGCCTGCTGTTCCAGCGCGTGGATCAAATCCTGCACGCTGACAATGCCAACCAGCTCCCCTTCGTCCACGATGGGCAACCCTGAGATACGGTGCTCTCGCATCAGATCTTTGACCTCTTGCATGGAGGTGTCCGAAGTCAAAGAGAGCACGTCCGAGGTCATCACCCGCCCCACCAGCAGCTCCCGAATGAGCTCGTGTAACACGGTCAGGGGGAGGTCCTTCCCCATCCGGGCGAACAGGGAGAACTGTTGATCCATTATTGCACGGTCTCGATCTTGCCAAGCGCTGGCAATCCGGCCTGGTAGAGCAGCCCACAGGTCTCATACATCGTATAGGCTGATAGAATAATACCAATGCCGATCTCTTCTGCCAGTTCCAGGACTTCCGGCTGCGGCTGTTTGCCTCGCACGAAGATGATCGCGGGGATGTCGGCCATCTCGGCGGTGCGGACGGCCTGGACATTGGTCAGCCCGGTGATCAGCAACATCTGTGGCCTGGCGAAGATCAGCACATCGCTCATCAGATCGGAGCCGAAGCCACAATTCAGATCAATATCCATCGCTGGTGGAATGACCAGCTTTCCCGTGATAGCAGCTACAATTTCGTTCGTTTTCATCTTATTACCTCCGGTGCGCCTGATTGCATTCAAGGCACACTTTCTCTAGCTTGTAATTCGTTCTCTGCCAAGCTGCTGCGGGGTGCGCTCTGTAGTTTAAGCACCTGCTTATTATAGCAGCTAGTCGGAGATTTGGCGATTGCGCACGGCTAAATTACCACCACCCGCGTGCCATTATCGGCTCCCGAAAACTGGGTATATTTGTTATAGGAGATGGGCGGATGGACCCAGCGGAAGATCCAGCGCGCTGCCTGACTCGGCACATTGACGCAGCCGTGGCTGTGTCGCCGTCCATAATCGTTGTGCCAATAGGTGCCGTGAATCGCTACCCCGTTGGGGGCGAAGTAGACCGGGAAGGGGATGCCGGGCAGATCGTAGTGGTTTGCACCCTCACCGCCGATCATCCGCCGTGTGTAACGCTTGTAGAGCACGCGGAACTCTCCAAGCGGCGTTGACGTGTTCCACAGCCCAGTGGCTGCTGGCGTGTGAAAGACGGGCCGATAGCCCTCGAAACAGGTCAAGGACTGCTCTTCGATGTTGATCTGCATCCACTTGTTGGGGCGTGCCGGCGAGATGGGGGCCAGATCTTCGCGCGTGATGCGTCGCAGCGACCACGCCGGGACGTAAGGGCCGCCCGGCCCCCAGACCAGTCCCTCGTGCAGCTGATACCACCAGCTGCCATCCTCGGCCTGCATGGCGCCGGTCACGCGATAGACCGTCTCGTAGTAGAGGCGGCGGGCCACGTAAGGGCTGGTGGGCTGCCAGCGCGCCTCGGCAATCGGCACGGAGACCTCTGCCCAAAACCCTGGCGGCGACACCTCCTCGATCACCTCCGTTTGGGGCTGATTCTCCACCGGTTGGACGTAGCCGCTGTGGATGTAGCCCTCGTGGGTGCGATACCACACGGGGTTGGTCGGCCAGGGCGCGGCCCCGACCACCGCCCCGTATAGGGGAATGATCTCGTTGAATGTGCGCCATGCCACCCAAGTCGCTGCAGGCGAAGGGGCCTCGCGCACTGCATCCCGCCATAGGATAATGCGTCCTAGCGATGTCGGTGCTGGCCCCTCATGCGCGGTGGCCTGCACCTGTAACAAGGGTTTGGGTAAGGCCAGGCCCGCCAGCGCCACTGCACCTAATTTCAAAAACGTGCGGCGATCCATTGACTGCATAACTCACATCCTCCGATAAGTAACTATGTCATGCGAGACATGGGCCTTGCACTGTGCGGCTACAATTAACGTGCATAACGCCTTGATTTTATCCCAAGTTCAATAACCTACAACTCCCACGCGCTCTCATTGGACGGCTGGCCTGCTTCATACTACAATGGAGATACCGTCTGTCGAAAGGAGAAACATGACCATGTCCGAACCTGATCCCTATGTATCTGTCTTCACCTGGCGTTATGGCTCGCCGGAGATGCGCGCGCTGTGGAGCGAGGTCGCCACGCGCCGGCTCTGGCGTCGCATTTGGGTGGCCCTGGCCCGCGTTCAGAGCGCCTATGGCCTCGTCACGCCGGAGCAAGCCGCCGATCTTGCTGCCCACGCCGACGCCGTTGACCTGGAGCGTGCCTTCGCTATTGAGCGCGAGATCCACCACGATGTCATGTCCGAGGTGCGCGCCTTCGCCGAGCAGTGTCCCGTGGGCGGGGGAATCATCCATCTGGGCGCGACCTCGATGGACGTGCGCGATAACGCCACCGCGTTACAAGTCCGCGAGGCGCTCGTCCACATCGAGCGGCAGCTCGTGGACTTGCTTGCCGCTTTCGCCGACCAGATCGAGCGGTGGGCGGAGACCCCTTGCCTCGGCTTCACCCACCTCCAGCCCGCCGAACCGACCACCATCGGCTACCGGCTGGCGACCTACGCCCAAGACCTGCTCGTGGACCTGGACGATCTGCGCCGGTTGCGCCACGAGTGGCGCGGCAAGGGTTTCAAGGGCGCGGTGGGGACCTCCGCCTCCTACGCGCTGCTGCTTGGCGAGCGCGCCACCCCCGCCGAGTTCGAGGCCGCACTCATGGCGGAGCTCAATCTGCCTGCGTGGCCCGTCGCCAACCAGGTCTACCCCCGCCGCCAGGAGTGGGCCGTGCTCAGCGCCCTCTCCGGGATGGGCAGCACCCTCTACCGCTTCGCCTTCGACTTGCGTGTGCTCCAAAGCCCGCCCATCGGCGAGTGGGCCGAGCCGTTCGGCCAGCATCAGGTTGGCTCCTCGGCGATGCCCTTCAAGCGCAATCCTATCCGCGCGGAGAAGGTGGACAGTCTGGCGCGTTATCTCGCGCAGCTGCCCCGCGTTGCGTGGGACGATGCTGCCCACTCGCTCCTGGAGCGCACGCTCGATGATTCCGCCAATCGGCGCATCATTCTGCCGAACGCCTTCCTCACTGCGGATGAGCTCCTGCGCGTCGTTATCGGCTTGGTGCGCGGGCTGCGCATCAACGAGATGGCGGTGCAACGCACCCTGGCGACCTACGGCCCTTTCGCGGGCATCGAGCCGCTGCTGATGCGCCTTGTCCAGAGCGGGGCCGATCGGCAGGCCATGCACGAGGCGCTGCGGGAGCTGTCGCTCCAAGCCTGGGCCGAGGTGGAAGCGGGCCAACCCAATCCGCTCGTAACGCTGCTCGCCAACGACGCGCGCTTGCAAGCCTATCTATCCGCCGAGGCGATCCGGCAGGCCGCCGATGCGCAAGGGTACGTGGGGGATGCCCCGGCGCGCGCTCTGGCGCTGGTGGCGCGCATCCGCGCGGCCCTGGTTGCGACATAAAAAAACGCCTTCGCCGCTTGAGCGAAGGCATCATGCCCCCAAAGGGATTCGAACCCTTGTCGCAGGCTTGAAAGGCCTGTGTCCTAGACCAGACTAGACGATGGGGGCATCGGCGGTGATTGTAACATAAAGGGCCAAGCTGTCAAGTGGTTAGGTGGCGCTTTGCGCGTATAATTCGAATGTTGGCGCTCAAGAATCCGGTCATGTTGATTGGAGGTAACTGGTTGATGGAATCTCTTCCTTTGTTTGACATCCGCGCCTGGTTTTTCGATCTCGACGGCACGCTGATGGACACCGACGATCAGGCCGTGGAATCTCTGGCCCGGCGGTTGCGCTTCTTGGGCGCGCCGCGCGCGCTTCGCCTGGCGCGCCATGCCGTGATGTTCAGCGAGACGCCCATGAACAGCGTCATCACGATGTTGGACCTCGTCGGGCTGGATGGCCTGCTCTTCACGATTCGGGGGCGGCTGCACGGCCCTACGCCGCCGACTTTCCGGCTCATGGCCGGCGTCGCGCCCTTGCTCGCGCACCTGGCTGCACGCGCGCCGTTGGCGGTCGTCTCTACGCGCAGTCGCGCCGATGCCGAAGCCTTCCTCGCGCAACACCAGCTCGCCGACTATTTCCAGCTGCTCGTCACCGTGGAGAGCACCCGCCGCCTCAAGCCCCATCCCGAACCGGTGTTGTTCGCCGCCGAGCAGCTGGGGCTGGCCCCGAAGCAGTGCGCGATGGTCGGCGACACCACGATGGACATCCTCTCCGCGCGGCGGGCGGGGGCCTGGGCCGTGGGCGTCCTCTGCGGCTTCGGCGAGGAGCGCGAATTGCGCCGCGCAGGGGCGCATCTCGTCTTACCATCCACGGAGGCGCTGCTGCCGCTGCTCAAAAGTGCAACGGGGGATTAGCTTCAGTTTGACGCGAGTTAGGAAATCGCTATAATGATTACGATTTGACCGTGATGATCTCTCTGTCGCCGAAGGGAAAATGACACGACCTTTGTATTTCCTGTTTGCCAATATCCTGCTCGCTACCGGCGAGGAGTCGCTGGCGCGTGAGTTGCGGGTTGTGTTGCAGAATGCCGGTTACACCGTGCGGGTGGTCAAGAATGGTGCGGGTCTCTTGGAGGCGTTGCGCCTCTCCCCGCCGCAGCTTGTCCTGCTCGATGCGGCCTTGCCCGATACGGAGAGCATGGCCCTTGTGCGCGAGTTCAAGGCGGAGGCCGAACCGCGCTTCATCCCCGTCATCATACTGGCGGAGCACACCGATGATGCGGATTTCGCCCAGGCGATCAACGCCGGGGCCGATGAGGTGCTCGACAAGCCCATCTCCAACACCGAGCTTCTCGTCCGCGTCCGCTCGATGCTGCGCCTTAAAGCGATCACCGACGAGCTGCACATGCTCAACGCCACCCTGGAGGAGAAGGTCATCGAGCGCACAGCGGCCCTGGAGCAGGCGCACGCCGCGCTTCGCCACAACGAAAAGCTCTCGGCGATGGGACGGCTGGCCGCATCGGTGGCCCACGAGATCAACAACCCGCTTTCGGGCATTCTGAGCTACATCTACTTGATCAAATACGAGCTGCCGGCGGAGTTGCGCCTCAGTGAGGATTTGAGTCTCATCGAGCGCCAGGTCAACGCTATTGCCGACCTGGTCAAACAATTACAACACTTTTCCAAGCCCCCGCAGCAGGCGCGTCGGCCTGTTGATCTCAACAAGATTTGGGAGGATGTGCTCGCTCTGTCCCGCAAAGACCTGGAGCATCGCAAAATCAGGTTTGCCTACACCAGCCCCCCCAATTTGCCCCCTGTGCTGGCCTCTGCCGACCAGTTGGGCGAGGTCTTCATGAACTTGGTGCTCAACGCACGCGACGCGATGCCGGAAGGGGGGACCCTGACGGTGCAGCTCCTCCCGGAGGACGACTGGCTCGCCGTGCAGGTGCGCGATACCGGGATGGGCATCCCGCCGGAGGTGCAGGAGCGCCTCTTCGAGCCTTTCTTCACCACCAAGGGCGAGCAGGGGACCGGTTTGGGATTGGCGATCTGCTATCGCATCGTGCAGGAACACGCTGGCGATATTGCTGTCGAAAGCGTGCCCGGCGAGGGTACGACATTCACCGTCCGGTTGCCGCTGGCGCAGGCCATGGACGTCCCCGAAGGAGCGACTTCGCATGTTCATTAATTGGAAGAGCCGGGAGCTCAACCTGAACATCGTCTATTATGGCCCGGCATTGAGCGGCAAGACCACCAACCTGGAGCAGATCCACGCGCGGCTCAAGCCGGGGGCGCGCAGCGAGCTCTTCACGCTCAACACCCACGAGGATCGCACAATCTTCTTCGACTTCTTGCAGCTGGAGGTGGGGCAAATTGGCGGCCTCAAGCCCAAGTTCGGCCTCTACACCGTGCCGGGTCAGGTCTACTATGCCGCCACCCGCGAGGCGGTGTTGCGCCGCGCCGATGCTGTTGTGTTCGTGGTGGATTCGCAGGCGGCGCGCCTGGAGGACAATCAGACCGCGTGGGGCGACATGGAGGCGCAGCTGGGACGGATGCATCGCCCGTTGGATTCCTTGCCGGTGATTGTGCAGCTCAACAAGCGCGATCTACCCGACGCGCTGCCGACAGCGGAGCTGCGAGCGGCGCTGGCATTGGGCGTGCGTCCCTGTATCGAGGCCGTCGCCATCCAGAACCAGGGCGTCTCACAGACGCTTCACGCGGCCATGCGCGCCTTGCTGATTGATGTGCAGCGTAAGCTGGCCGCATCTCAATCCCCCCAAGGAGTTGCTGTATGAAAGAAGTTCAGCGTATCATCCGCGAGTTGGGCGCCTCGGAGGGTTTCAGCACCGTGGTGCTCACCGACGCCTCCGGGCTGCCGATGGCGACCTCCGAGGATTTCGAGGCGGCGCAGGCTTTGGCCGCCATCGTCGCCGAGGTGCTGCGCGTGGCGCAACGCGCCGGGGAGCGCCTGGATATGACCGACCTGACGGAGATCATGTTGCTCTCGCAGGATGCGCAACGCGGTGTGCTCTACCGGCAGTTCCAGGCCGGCGAGCGCCATCTGGTATTGGCGATGGTCATCCAACCCAACCACGCCTATTGGCAGGCCACCAGCCAGATCATCCAGCAGATACAACAACTGCTGTGGAAATAGCCCGGAAAGCGAGGAACTATGGCACTCAAAGGCACGTTAGGTGATCTGAGCATTGCGGATTTGATTCAGTTGCACTGTCAATCGGGCAACACGGCGCAGTTGACGGTGCAAAATGAAGCAGAGGAGCTGCGCATCACGCTCTACTTCGCGGGCGGCGAGGTCGTCCATGCCGAATTCGGGGCGCTTCACGGGCCAGAGGCGGTGTACGAGCTGCTGACCTGGGAAGAGGGAACCTTTGAAGTCGCGCAAGACGCTGCCGCGCCGGCCCGCACCATCGAGATTCCCTGGTCGGCTTTGTTAATGGAGGGGCTGCGGCGCGCCGACGAGCAGCGGCAGGCCCAAACTATCACAGATACAGCAAAGGAGCAAACAACTATGGCAGGAGAAACCCGTCGTGAACGTCTGGCTAGTGTACTCAGCCAGCTGGTGGAGACCTCTGGAGATATTCGGGGCGCGGGCGTTGTAGGGCGTGATGGCCTGATCATCGCGGCGCAATTACCCTCTCAGATGGAACAGGCCCGCGTGGGCGCGGTCGCCGCCGCCATCCTCAGCCTTTCGGGGCGGTCGGTGGGGCAGCTGGAGCGCGGCGACTTTGAGCAGACCTTGATCCAGGGGACAGATGGCAACATCATCATCACCGATGCGGGCAAGAACGCAGTCTTTGTTGCCCTCACCGGCAAGGATGTCAACCTGGGCATGGTTTTCCTGGAAGTGCGTGAGTCGGCCCAGGCCGTCGCCGATATTCTGGGCTAGTGAGGTTGTCCTATGACTACGTTTATTGATGAAATCAAGCAATTGGGCGAACTCACCGAAGAAGATCGCGCGCTGTTGGCCGAGATGAGGTCGGCTATCGAAGAGCAGGCTCCAGAGATTGTGGAGCGGTTCTACGCGCATCTGCAAACCTTCCCGCATCTTGATGCCATCTTGAACGCCGAACCGGGCCGCGTCGAACGGCTCAAGGGGCACCTCAAGAACTGGCTCATCACCCTGGCCGATGGCACGTATGGCGATGCCTACTACGAGCGGCGCTACCGTATCGGCAAGCGCCACGTCGAGGTGGGGCTGGAGCCGCGCTACGTGATGGGTGCGATGGCTTACTGTCGCGCGCATGCCGCCCAGATGATTGTCGAGACCGCTTATGCTGACGATGCGCAGAAGGCGCAACGCGCCCAGGCGCTTAACCGTGTGATGGATCTGGATCTCAACATCATGTTGCAATCCTACGACGACCACCGCATCGCCCAATTCCTCGAAGTCACCGGATTCAGCCGTGAACTGTTCGATAATCTTATGGCGGGGTTGGGGTAGTACGATTTTGGATTTGTGATTTTAGATTTTGGATTGGGAATGGTCTCAGCAGACAACGGTAATTCGCCATTCGCCATTCGCCATTCGCCATTCGCCATTCGCCATTCATAATTCGCTATTCGCTTGAGGAGTACAAACATGCCGACACAGGTTTTGTTCGAGAATGCCGAGCACAGAAACATCTTGCTGGAGGATTTTACTTCGGGGCAGATGGTGCAGGCCAACCAGCACGTCATCATCCACAAGGGACGGGGTATCCTCCTCGACCCTGGCGGACACAAGGTCTACTCCAAGGCGCTGGACGAGCTCTCCACGGTGTTGCCGTTGGGCGCATTGGACTACATTCTCTTCTCCCATCAGGACCCCGACATCATCGCCGCCGCCAACGGCTGGCTGATGGTCACGAACGCCAAGGGGTTCCTGCCGCAGCTGTGGATCCGCTTCATCACCCACTTCGGCGTGGACGAGCTGGTGATGGAAAACATCGTGCCCATCCCCGATGGTGGGTTGGTCATTGATCTGGCGGGCGCGAGGCTCCCCCTGTTGCCTGCGCACTTCTTACATTCGGCGGGCAACTTCCAACTCTACGATCCTCTCGCTAAAATCCTCTACACCGGCGATCTGGGCGCTTCGTTGGGGCAGACCTACGTCACCGTCACCAACTTCGATGATCACATCCAGTACATGGAAGGCTTCCATCGCCGCTACATCGCTTCCAACAAGGTGCTGAAACTTTGGGCGCAGATGGTGGCCCCGCTGGATATCGAGATCATCGCGCCGCAGCATGGCGCGATCATCGCGGGCAAAGAGAATGTGCAGCGTTTTATCCAGTGGGTGCAAGGGCTGGCCTGTGGACTGGATCTGCTGGAAGATATCTATCGTTTGCCCAAATAGAGGATTATGACTACACAAGCGCACATCCTGATAGTAGATGACGAGGCCGTCACCCGCACGGGGTTGCAGCGCATCCTGAGCCGGGCGGGCTACGCTGTGACTGAGGCCCCGACCGCGCCGGAGGCGTTGGATCTTCTGCGCCAGCAGCGCTTCGACCTGGTCATCACCGATCTGCAAATGCCCGGCATGGATGGCTTCGAGCTCTTGCAGGCGCTCAAGCAGCGCGGGGCGCAGCTCCCGGTGGTGATGCTCACCGGCCACGGCACAATGGAGACGGTGGTGCAGGCGCTCCGTCACGGCGTCAACGACTTCCTCACCAAGCCCTACCGCCCCGAAGAGCTGCTCCAGGTTGTGGAGCGGGAGATCGCTCGCTACCGCAAGAGCCTGCCGCCGGGGGCGACCGAGGCGCTTGGCATCCAGCTCAGCGCCGACCAGCTGGATTGGCTCGACCGGCTGCTGGCGGAACTGCGCGCTGAGATCAACGCGCGCAGCATCCTGCTCATCGAGGGCAACGGCTCGGTCATCGCGAGCAAGGGGGCGCTGCAAGAGATCAACGTGGGGGCGCTGGCGGCTCTGGTCGCCGGCGACTTTGCAGCGACGGCGGGCATCGCCGCCTTGATCGGCGAGGAGGATGCCTTCCGCCTCAACTATCATGAGGGCGAGACCTACAACGTCTACTCGGCGCAGATTGTGGCGGGCGTCTACCTGCTGATTATCTTCAGCCAGGAGATCAAGCTGGGCGCGGTGATGTACTACACGCGCCAGGTCTTGCTCGATGCCCAGGCCATCCTGGAGCGCGCCGCTGCTGCTGCTACGCCGCCAGCGGCAGCGCCAACACCCGCGCCATCGGCTTCAGCCGCAGCGACGCCTGCCACGGAGGCCCCGGCGCCTCCCCTGGATACAGAGACCGCCGGCGATGATACCCTCTACTCGCTGGATCAGCTCATGGAAAGCGGTCTGCTGGATAACGATCTGTTGGACGCGCTGGATAAGCAGTTCCAGGAGCTTTGGGAAGAATAACGAACGCAAACGGCGGGGATTTTCCCCGCCGTTAACGTTTGCGTTTGCCGCGTTTCAACGAAGGCTTCTCGCCGTACAGCCGCCGCCATAGGGCGAGCTCCTCGTCAACCTCCTCGTTATCCGCGCCTGTGGGTGTGGACTCGGATGGCGGCGTCTCCTCGACCTCCGGGAAGATCTCCAGCCAGGCTGCGACCTCGTCTTCGGAAAGGCCGTCGGCGCGCTTCTTATCCACCGTCAGCGTTGGCTCCTGTTTGGGCGGGGTTGGGCGTGGCGGTGGCTGATACGGACGCGGTTCCTCGTTTGTCTCTGGGAAGTGCGCCAGCCACGCTTCTACCTCTGCGGAGGAGACCTCGGCGGGCTTTTCACCGGGCGGGACAGGGGCCGCTGGCACAGCGCGCCCCAACTGCGCGCCGATGCTCCGTGCCGTGCGTCCGCGCTTGGGGGCAGGTGCATCTGGCGCTTCTTCAGGCTCCGCGAAGACCTCCAACCACGCCTGCACCTCCGCCGGGGAGATGCGCTCCGGCTTCTCTCGCTCTGCCCGTGAATCGCGTGCGAGCTGCTCTGCGAACGTGCCGGGCGTCACGACCCGCGCCCCCTGCTGGCGCGCCGCAGCCTGTACCTCGTGATCGGCGGAGACGACCGTCCAGTTGCCGGGATCGGGCAACTGGCGCAAGTAAGCTCGGATGACGCGGTCGGCGTTGGAGTGCTGCCGCGCGGCAAAGCGCACCTCCACGCTGGGCGTCGAAAGCGTGCGCGAATAACCGCCTGGCAATCCGCCATCAAAGACCACTACCGCTTTGCGGCGGCGTTTCTGGCCCGCCCAGGCGCGCAACAGGAGCACCAGCCGGGCCTCGTCGTGCGGATCGTCCAGGTCAATCTGCGGCAACACGCCGATCAAATTGTGTCCGTCAATCAGATAAGGCATCGTGACCCCACTTTACCACAAAACCGCCCCGGCTCCAAATCGAAGTTGCCACTTCAATGCGTCGGGTTATAATCAGCCGTACACCATGACCCAAGAGATAGGAGGCTGTCATGTCGCTTAACCGTTCTGATAATTCATCACCCTTTACGCCCCTGGTGTGGATCAAAGATGCCATTGACCAGCTGCGGCTGGCCTGGCAACTCTTCATGGATCCCCGTGTCCATTGGGGCTACAAAACCATCCCTGTCGCCGCGATGATCTACATCCTCTCCCCACTCGATTTTGTTCCCGGGGTCATTCCAATACTGGGGCAGCTGGATGATCTCGGTGTCCTCTTCCTCGGCGTGAAATTCTTCATCGAACTTGCGCCTGCCGAAATTGTCGAAGAACATCTCGCCGCGTTGCACAAATCAAAAGAGACCACCTGGAAACCCGCTGAGGGAATTGTAGTAGATGTAGAACCGGAAAATTCAAGCTCTGAGGAGGTAAAATCTTGAAACCATTAGTCGAATGTGTCCCAAATTTTAGTGAAGGCCGTCGTCCAGAGGTCATCGAGGCCATTGTGGCGGCGATGCGCGCTGTTCCCCAGGTCAGCGTGCTGGATGTCGAATCCGACCCCGACCACAATCGCTCCGTGGTGACACTCGTCGGGCCGCCCGCCGCCGTGCAGGAGGCTGCGTTCCGGGGGATCGCCAAGGCCGCCGAGCTCATTGACATGGACGCGCACCAGGGCGAGCACCCGCGCCTGGGCGCTACCGATGTCGTGCCCTTCATCCCCATCGAGGGGGTGCTCACCCACGAGTGCATCGGCCTGGCCCACGACCTGGGCGCGCGCGTGGCCGAGGAGCTCAACATTCCCGTCTACTTCTACGAACTCGCCGCCAAGACGCCGGAGCGCACCAATTTGGAGGATGTTCGCCGGGGCGAGTACGAACGGCTCAAGAAGGAAATCGGCGTGAAGCCGGAGCGTGCGCCCGACCTGGGGCCGCACGAGCTGGGTAAGGCCGGCGCGACGATCATCGGCGCGCGTCCCTTCCTCATCGCCTTCAATGCCTATCTCAACACCGACAATGTGGATATTGCCAACCAGATCGCCAAGGCCGTGCGCCATTCCAGCGGCGGCTTCCGCTACGTTAAGGGGATGGGCGTGATGGTCGCCGGGCAGGCGCAGGTCTCCATGAACCTCACCGACTTCCGCTACACGCCGATGCACCTGGTGCTCGAGACCGTCAAACGCGAAGCGGTGCGCTATGGCTGCACCGTCACCCACACCGAACTCGTGGGGCTGGTTCCCCAACGCGCTCTTATCGAGGCGGCGCAGTGGTACATGCAGCTGGACCTCTTCGATGCCGATCAAATCCTGGAGCAGAAGCTCGCCGCGATGGACGAGGGTGCGCCCATCGGCTACCTGGAATCGGTGGCCTCGAAGGCCCCGGCGCCGGGCGGCGGATCGGTCGCGGCGCTGGCCGGCGCGCTGAGCGCAGCCCTGGCCGCGATGGTGGGGCGGCTCACGGCGGGCAAGTCGCGTTTCGCCAATGTCCGCGATGAGATGCAGCTACTCATCGTCAAGGCCGAGCAACTGCGCACCGCGCTCACCGCTCGCATGGACGAGGACACCGCCGCCTTCAACGCCGTGATGGACGCCTTCAAGCTGCCCAAGGAGACTGAGGAGGAGCAGGCCGCGCGCCACGCGACGATCCAGGCGACCACGTGCCGCGCCTCCGAAGTTCCGCTCGCCACCGCCCGCGACGCCCTCGCCGCGATGGAACTCGCGCTCGCCGCCGCGCAACGCGGCAATCCCAACGCCGTCTCCGACGCGGCCACCGCCGCGTGGATGGCGATGGCCGCGATCCAGGGGGCCGCGCTCAATGTGCGCATCAACGCCACCTCCATTGACGACATCGAGAAGAAGCAGGGCTGGCTCAAGGAGGTCGGGCAGATCATCACCCGCGCCGAGTCGTTGCTGGCGCAGACGCAGGAGGCCGCCGTCAAGCGCGGCGGGCTGTAGCGCCTATCCGAAAATTGCTCTAGCCCCTGAGATGGGGCTTGGCGCGCGTTTTGGGGATCATAAATCTTGCCGTTGCCAGGTGCGTATGCCTGGCAACGGTTTTTTGTAAGCGTTTCTGCTAGAGGGTCTGCGTGATCTTGCGCAAGCCGCGCGGATGGTCGGGCGCGTACCCCTTGACGAGCGTGATGCCGTGCGCCAACAGCTGCCCCGGCACGATGGCCGTGAAGGGCGAGAGCCATTCGGGGAGGGAGACCGGCAGGTGCAGCGGCGTCCGCGCCAGGGAGAGCGCCGCTTCAGCATCGGAGATGACGATCAGCTCCGCCTCGCGCTCGGCGAGCTGTTGGAGCAACCGGCACATGTCGGGCAGCACCACCCCCTCCGGCGCGACGGCCACGACCGGGAAGCCGCGCTCGACGACGGCGAGCGGGCCGTGGCGGAAATCCGCCGAGGAGTAAGGCTCCGCCACAATGTAGGTGAGCTCCTTGAGCTTGAGCGCGATCTCGAAGGCGGTGGTGTAGTTGAAGCCTCGCCCCAGCACAACGGCCTCGGTCGCGTAGGTGTAGCGCTCCGCGAGCGCCGCGATGGGCTGCGTCAGCGCCAGCGTCGCCTCCATGGCGGTGGGGAGCTGCGCCAGCGCCGCCAGCCGTGTGGCGTCCTCGGCCCAGTGCGCGGAGAGCAGCGCCAGCGCCAGGAGCTGCGCGGTGTAGGTCTTGGTCGCCGCGACGCTGTGCTCCTCGCCGGCTTGCAGCTCGAGGGTGTGCTCGGCGGCGGCGGCCAGCGGCGCATCGGGCGCGTTGGTGATCGCCAGCGTGGGGCAGCCCTGACGCCGGGCCTCCTCTATCACGGCGACGATGTCGGGCGAGCGCCCCGATTGCGAAATCCCGATGACCAGCGCGTCGGTCATGCGTGGGGCACGCTGGTAAAGCGTGAACAGCGAGGGCGTCGTCAGTGTGACGGGCAGGCGGTTGTAGGCCCCGAAGAGATATTGCGCGTAGCGGGCGGCGTTATTCGACGAACCCCGCGCCGCGATGATGATGTGCGTTGGCGCGAGGGCGCGCAAGCGCGCCGCCACTTCGGCCACTTGCTGCTGGTTCAACAGCCGGCGCAATGTTGTTGGTTGCTCGTGAATCTCCTGCTCCAGATAGCTCATCGAAGCCCTCCCATTGGGTATACGACAAATTGTAGAGAAAAGTACGAAAATCGTCTGATAAAACCCTGCTGTGGCCGGTCTCCGACCGTGCCACAGTCCTTAACGGGCGCGGTCGGAGACCGGCCCGAGCGTTTCCCAATAGTTTGTCCTATACCCCCTCCCATTGGGTCAGTTGACGCTTTTTGAGGGTGCGTTATACTTGCCGCGTAGTCCAAAGGCATACCCATGAAAATTAAAGCACGTCCTTATCTGCTTGTCAACCCGATCCAACCCTACGCCTGGGGGAGTTGGGGCCGTGACGCCCTGATCCCCCGGCTGTTGGGGCTGACCCCCGAACCTGATCAGCCCTACGCGGAGCTGTGGATCGGTGCGCATCCCAAGGCCCCTTCCGCTATCGTGACGCCGGAGGGTGAGCGCCCGCTCGATGCCTGGATCGCGCAAGACCCGGCGGCGGCGCTAGGGCCAGCGGTGGCGGCGCGTTTCGAGGGGCGGCTGCCCTTTCTGCTGAAGATTCTTTCGGCGGCGCAGCCACTCTCCATCCAGGCGCATCCCAACCGCGCGCAGGCTGCCGCGTTGCACGCCCGCGACCCGGAGCACTATCCCGACCCCAACCATAAGCCGGAGGTCGCCATCGCGCTCGATAGGCTGGATGCGTTGGTGGGATTCAAGCCCGTGGCGGAGATCAACGCGGCGTTGCAGATGTACCCGGCGCTGGCGGCCTTTAGCGGGGTGGTCGCGCCCATCGCTGATGTGCGGGCGCTCTATCCCGTGCTGCTGAACCGCGCCGTCGCCGAGCCGGAGGCGCTGCAAAGCGCGCTGGAGCAGCTGACGCGCCGGTTGGAGCGCGAGCCACAGCCCACGCCTACCGAGGCGCTCTTCCTGGAGCTGCGCGAACGCTACCCCGGCCCCGATGTGGGGCTGCTTTCTATCTTTCTGCTGAATTGGGTGCATCTGGAAGCGGGCGAGGGCCTCTTCACCGGCCCTGGCATCCCCCATGCCTACCTGCGAGGGAACATCGTGGAGTGCATGGCGAACTCGGATAATGTGGTGCGCGTGGGCTTGACGCGGAAATACACCGATGTCGCCGCGCTCGCGGAAACCCTCACCTACGAGAGCGGCCCGGTCGCCAAATTGGGGGAGGCCAGCGCGCCGGGGCGGATGCGGTATCCGCTTCCCATCGAGGAGTTTGCCATTGAGCGTTGGCAGCTGCGCCGGGGGGAGATGGCGCCCATCGTCACTGGGGGCAGCCTGCGCGTGGTCCTGGTCACGGCGGGCGAAGTCGCCTGCAGCTGGGAGAAAGCCGGGCAGATGCAGCAGCTTGGGGTGAGTCAAGGGCGGGCGGTCTTTGTCCCAGCGACCCTGCGTCGGTTTCAGCTCACCGCTTTGGATGCGGCGACCTTGTTCTACGTCTCCGTGCCGGACGCATCCTCCAGCGCCAGCTCGTAGATGCGCCGTCGCGCCCAACCGGAGAGCGCGGCGACTTCGCGCGCGGCCTGCGAGCGCGAAAGCCCCCGCGTCAGCCGCTCCTGCACCGCCTCGCGGACGTGTGCCGCATCCCAAATTTGCTCCGAGGGCGACGCCCCACCGATCACGAGCGTGTACTCGCCGCGCGGCGGGTGTTCCGCCAGCTGTTGGAGCGCGCCCGTCACGTCTCCGCGCCAGACCTCCTCGTAGCGTTTGGTGAGCTCGCGGCAGAGCGCGACCGGGCGGTTGCCCAACGTCGCCTGGATCGCCTTGAGCGTCGCCGCCACGCGATGGGGGGCCTCGTAGCAGACCAACGTCACCGGCAGCGCTGCGACCTCGGTCAGCAACGCCTGGCGCTCTTTGGCCTTGCGCGGCAAAAATCCCAAGAAGAGGAAACGATCCAGGGGGAGCCCGGAGGTCACGAGGGCGGCGGTGTGCGCCGAAGCGCCCGGCACGGGCACGACGGCGACGCCCTGTTCGACGGCGGCGTGGATGAGGGTGTAGCCGGGGTCGGAGATGCCCGGCATCCCGGCATCGGAGATGAGCGCGACATCGCCCTGAGCGAGTGCGGCGAGCAGCTGCGCGAGCTTCTCGTGCTCGTTGCCCACGAAGAAGGAGGTGACGGGGGTGGCAATGTTATGGTGTTGCAGCAGGAAGCGCGCCTTGCGGGTGTCCTCGGCTGCGATGAGGGGGACTTCCTGCAGGATGCGCAGCGCGCGCAGGGTGATGTCCTCCAGATTGCCGATGGGCGTGGCGACGACGTAGAGCGTGCCCATAGCGGTCAGGTGCGGTGCGAGATGCCGCTCAGGAGCGCCTCGCGCCCCTGGAAGATCGGCCCCACCTGGATGCCCTGCGCGGTGATCTCGTAGTGGCGGATCTCGCGGGCGTGGTCGCTGCCGCGCAGCTTGAGCACGACGAGTGCGCGTTGGATGGCGCTTTCTACCTCGACGTAGCGCAGCAGCAGGATGCCGTCCGCCAGAAAGGAGAGGCCGCCCCGGTCGGCGCGGTGATATTCGCTGCGCTGCTCCTCGCTGAGCAGGAGCGCGGTGATCTGTTCCCGCCGCAGGCTATTGGCGACGGTGGCGTAGATTTGGCGGAGCTCGGTGCGGCTGTAGGTGAGCCGGTTGAAGTGCGTGGCGCTATCCAACACGGCGCGGCGCACATCGGGCGCGGTGAGCAGCTGGTGGATGGCGCTGTCGGGGTCTTGCAGGCTCTCCAAGAAGACGCGCGGGGAGGTGAAGATGATGCGCAGCCGATCCTCGCGCTCCAGGGCTTGTAAGTCGTGGCCGAAGGCGTTGGCGTCGCGGTAGAGCGTCTGCGGAAATTCCTCAAAGGTGATGAAGACCCCTTTTTCGCCGCGCTGCGCGCCGGTGACGAGAAACTGGAACGAGAGGCAGGTCTTGCCCGTGCCCGGCGCGCCGCGCACCAGGATCACGGATCCCGGCAGAAATCCGCCTCGGAGCATCTCATCTAGCCCGTGGACGCCTGTGGGGAGCCGTGTTTGCATGGGTTAGTGATTTTGCGTGAAGACGATGTAGGCCAGCGCCCTGGAGCAATATCCCGGAAAGCTTAGCACGATTTCTTCGGAGATGGGAGGATGTGCGGGGTTGTCGCGGGCGTGGAGCTGCACGCGGAAAACCTCATTGGCCTCGAAGGGATAGCTGTTGAAGAATTGCTCCCAGCCGGAGTCGCCGTACATCGGCGCGGTTCCGGATGTCACCACAACGTCAATGCCTCCGCCCCAGACGTGGATGGGGTAGCCGGTGAGCGGTTCGCCATCGAGGTTTTCGACGATCCCCGCGACCCCGGACCAGGCGCAGCCGTAGTAGGGCGAGTCGTAGCCCAGCTCGTAGGTGAAGGGGTAGGGGGAGCGGGTGACGCGCGGCGTGGGTGTGATGGGCGTGTTGGTCGGGCGTGGGGTGCGGGTCGGCCCAGGGGTGCTGGTCGCCGTAGGCGTGAAGGTGGCCGCCGGCGTGGGAGTGATGGTGGGGA
>DAOTXC010000159.1:0-2616 GCA_034435555.1 Anaerolineae bacterium | reverse complement strand
GCGTCCTCAAGCCCACCGGCAGCCTCTACCTCCACTGTGATCCCACCGCCAGCCATTACCTCAAGATCATCCTCGATGCGATTTTTGGCGCGGAGAATTTCCAGAACGAGATTGTATGGAAGCGCACCAGCGCCCATAGCGATACAAGACAAGGCAATGTCTTGCACATGGGGCGTATCCATGATGTTATCTTGTTCTATACCAAAACTGACTTGGCAACACGAAATGAGATTCATCAACCTTACAGTGAAGATTATATCAACCGCTTTTACAAGTACCAAGATGAGGATGGAAGGCGCTATCGTTTAGGTGATATTACAGGGCCAGGTGGGGCATCTAAAGGCAATCCTCAGTATGAGTTTCTTGGCGTAACCAGATATTGGCGTTATAGTAAAGAACGAATGGAAGAGCTTTATAGCCAAGGCAGAATAATCCAAACGAAACCAGGGAATGTCCCGCAGTACAAGCGTTATTTAGATGAAATGCCAGGTGTATCCCTGCAAGACATTTGGGATGATATAAAACCCGTTGGCGCACAAGCCGCCGAACGCCTCGGCTATCCCACCCAAAAGCCCCTCGCGCTGTTGGAGCGCATCATCCAGGCCAGCAGCAATCCCGGCGATTGGGTGCTCGATCCCTTTTGCGGCTGCGGCACCGCCGTCGTCGCCGCGCAACAGCTGGGCCGCAACTGGATCGGCATAGATATCACCCACCTCTCCATCGCCCTGCAAAAGAACCGCCTCAAGGATATGTTCGATCTGACCGCCGGCGCGGAGTACGACATCATCGGCGAGCCGGAGACGGTGGGCGCGGCGCGCCAACTGGCGCAGGAAGATCGCTTCCAGTTCCAATTCTGGGCGCTCTCGCTCATCGGCGCGCGTCCGCTGGGCGGGCAGGTGGGCGGGCGGCAGGGGAAGCGCGGCGCGGATCAGGGCGTGGATGGCGTCATCACCTTCATAGACGACCCCCGCAGCAAGCCCAAGCGCGCGCTGGTGCAGGTGAAGAGCGGGCGCGTCCAAAGCAGCGACATCCGCGATTTGCGGGGGACGGTGGAGCGGGAGGAGGCGGTGGTAGGGCTATTCATCACGCTGGAGCCGCCCTCGCGCCAGATGGAGACGGAGGCGGTGAGCGCCGGCTACTACACCTCGCCAGGGTGGGGGCGGGACTATCCCCGCCTGCAAATCCTCACCATCGAGGCGCTGCTTGAAGGGGCCGTGCCGCAGTTGCCGCCGAGCCATATCACCTACCGGCAGGCGCAAAAGTCCGCCCCGGATGTCACCCAGGGCGAATTGGAATTGTAGGACAGGTTGGCAACCTGTCCTACGGATCAATCGAACCGTAATGCAATGATAATTGTTAAAAACGTTTTGAAAAAAATTCCGGAAGGATTTACGAGTTTCCAGAAGAATTTACGAGTTTCCAGAAGGATTTATGTGTGAACGTGCGCACGTGTGAACATAAAAACGTAAGAAACGGAGGTATCCATGCACCCATCCCATAAGCGTCACCGCTGGTTCGTCGTCATTGTCTTTTTCCTCTTCATGCTCTTGCACCAGGCCGATAAACTGCTCATCGGCCCGCTCACCACGCCCATCATGGAAACCTTCGGCATCAACGAAGAGCAGATGGGGCGGGTCTTCACCGGCGCGTTGATTGTGGGCGCGGTACTCTATCCCCTTTGGGGCTACCTCTACGACCGCTACGCGCGCGCCAAACTCCTCGCGCTGGCGGCCTTTATCTGGGGTAGCACCACCTGGCTCAGCGCCCTCGCGCCCACCTTCCCCCTCTTCGTCGCCTCACGCGCCACCACCGGCATAGATGATTCCAGCTATCCCGGCCTCTACAGCCTCATCGCCGACTACTTCGCCCCCAACGTGCGGGGCAAAATCTACGGCTTCCTGCAACTTTCCGCGCCGTTGGGCTATCTGTTGGGGATGATATTGGGCCTGATGCTGAGCGAGGCGCTGGGCTGGCGCGGCATCTTCCACCTCACCGGCGGATTGGGCATCGTGCTGTCGGCGGTGATCTTCTTCAGCGTGCGCGAAGCGCCGCGCGGCCAGAGCGAGCCGGAGCTGGCTGATTTGGCCGAGACTGGGCAGTTCCGCTTCGAATGGCGCGTGGCCCGCGACCTGTTCCGCAAGCCCACGCTGCGCATCCTCTTTGTGCAGGGCTTCTTCGGCGTCTTCCCCTGGAACGTCATCACTTACTGGTTCTTCCGCTACCTCGAAGTGGAGCGCAACTACGAGCCGGAAGCCATCCTCGGCACGATGGTCATCGCCGTGTTGGTGCTGGCTGCCGGGTATCCGCTGGGCGGCGCGCTGGGCGACTTCTTCTTCCGCCGCAACCCACGCGGGCGCGTGCTGACCTCGGCCTTCGGTGTATTGATGGGGGCGCTCTTACTCATCGTTGCTATGCAGACGCCGATTGCGGAGACCACGCGCTTTACCATCATGCTGGCGCTGATGTCGCTCTTCATCCCCATCGCCGCGCCCAACCTCGTCTCCACCGTCTACGACATCACCCTGCCCGAAGTGCGCAGCACGGCGCTGGCGATACAATACTTCATCGAATCGGCGGGGGCGGCCACCGCCCCCTGGCTGGCGGGCTACCTCGCCG
>DAOTXC010000158.1:0-6118 GCA_034435555.1 Anaerolineae bacterium | reverse complement strand
TGGCCTCTCCCACAACCTCAATGTCCGGTGCTCCTTCCAGGACAGTGCAGAGGCCCTCGCGCATCACAGGGTGGTCATCGGCTATCAGTACACGGATGGCCTTGCTCGGTTTGCTCACTATGCCTCCTCTCGCCTGCGCGGCTAACGATAAGGTTCACCCGCTGCGCGAGTGCGGGGAAAGCACCTTCAATACAAAGTGTACTGAAAGCGCGTTTCCCCGCCGCAAGTAAGCGCGTAAGCGCAGTCGGGTGCAACCAATGTTAGCCGCGGTAAAGCGATTAACTAAACACCACCTTTCTTTTCCCGTAACATTGTCCGTAATGCGCTAATAGCTTTCTCGGAACCTGTGGGTAACAGTTTGCCCTGTTGAAATATCGCCTCCACTTGAGGAAAGGCTACCGTTACTTTAATGCTCTCACCACTCGCCACAGAAAGAGAGAATTGTTGATGGCTTTGGATAGGATGATCTTTCCCATCAACAGTGACAACACTAAAACTGGTATTGGAACTCAAGGTTGAGACAGACACAACATCTGTATAATGGTATTCTTGTGTTTGTTCACTCGTACTTCGACCATTCACAAAATCCCATCCACAACTATATGCTCCTAAATGATAATCGGTTAAATAGATTACCACTATCTCATAGGCAGAAAATCGGATTATCCCATCTCCGCCAATCTTGAATTTCGCTGAACTCTTAGGACCGATTACCACAAGCGGATCATTTAAGTTCAGCACTTTTTCTGGAACAAGCCCTAGTTTAGCCACTGCGTCTGTAACAATTTGTTTTTTGTCTTGTTCCATCCATTCATCCATTTGTTTGTCGGATGGTTTTGGTTCTGCCTCACGGTAAGCATTATTGTAACTGCTATTTTTAGCAAGATAAGCAAGAAACCCCCATCCAGCAGCTATAAAGCCGAGTATAGCCAAACAAGTGAGACTGCTATCGGATAATCCAGCAAGAAAAGCAATCCCTCCGCCAACCATCGCAATGATATTTTCAATATAAGATGGTTTTTCGGGTGTTGCTTTGAAATATTTGGTTACCGCTGTTGACCGAGATTCTGTTGATGCCATTGTGCAAGCCTCCTTAATTTAAGTAAGTTGTCAACAAATTGAATGTAGCCATTCCCAAATACGGTTGTTTGGGGCATGGATATGAGTTAACATCTCATTTATGTGAACCATCTCAACAGAGTTTGCGCGTCGTAATAGTTCCGATACGGTTGGGGGGGTGTCATATAAACCGTTCAATACATAATAATCCTCCTTAACAATAGCCCATAGGATGAAGCAATGAGGAGTTTTCGAATTGTATTTTGTTGCAACATGCAATCGTTGCTCGATTTCTTTAACAACTGAAAACGTTACTAATCTAGGACGCTGCCCTTTCAGCAGGGCTAAAGCAACGTAATACTGAATGTCAGTAGACTGTGGACTAAGGTTCAGTAATTGCTCAAAGTTAGCAAGGGCCAACTGATATTCCCGCATATTCAACAACTGCAATCCTCGATCTTTTAGCTCAGTTATTGAAGGCTTATCAGATTCGATATTGATGTTAAGTTGAGTTTCAACCTTTTGTCCACGCTGGTCAAACTTTGACATTAGAAAAACTTCCTCACTATCTCAATCGCTTCCGATATACCCTTTACGAGTCCTGCTACCAATGCAATGTTTGACAACAAAGTCTTGGCTTCTTCCAGGTAATGCGTGATAGCTTTTTTATCTGGTTCGGGTTTTTGTGACTGAATGATGGCCTTCTTGATGTTAGCCTCAACATCAGTTGATATTTCAGCGTCTAAAGCACCTGATTCGGCGGCTTTAGTGACTTCATCCTGAAGCTTTCGCAATTCCTCAACAACATCTATCCTATTTTGCACATTGCCAAAGTTGATCACTCCATTTACGTTGTATTGATAGTTTACTTTCTGGTTGCGTTGATCGAAAACTGACATTTTTCACCTCCTAGATTGAACTGAAATGTCTTTGATGGCTTAACTCAGCGGGCTAACTATGTATTATACCGAAACTTTCGGCATAAGCCCCCTCTGGGGGTAAAATCCCGCACCTTTCCGCATAACTCCCCTTCCCGGTATCTTGTGCGGAATATTTCCGTTTTTTCTCCTGCTAGGTTGTCTTAAGAGGCATGATTCGGTATAATAGGCTCAACTCACCTCCGTTACGCGCTCAATCTGAACTGATTTCAGTATCATTATAGAATAAAACCTCCCGGAAGTCAATTTTATGTCACGCCGCCGCCCATCGTCTCCTCGCGCAACTTGGGTTATAATAGGGCCATCTCAAGGGGAGGAGCACGCAGTGGAGCTTTTGATTGCCGGCGCGAAGGCGCTACAGATCACGTTACAACCGGAACACCTGACGGCCTTTCGCACCTACGATGAGACGTTGCGCGAGTGGAACGCGCGTTTCAACCTCACCGCGATCACCGACACGGAGGGGGTGCAGGTGCGCCACTTCCTGGATTCGCTCTCATGTCTGCACGCGCTGGAAGCGAGCGCGCCGCTGGGGACCTGCCGGCTGATTGACGTGGGGACGGGCGCGGGCTTCCCCGGCCTGCCGCTCAAAATTCTGCGCCCGCAACTGCGGCTGACCCTGGTCGAGGCGACGGAGAAGAAGACGCGCTTCTTGCAGCACATCGTCGAGCAGCTGCAGCTCCGCGAGGTGCAGGTGTTGCACGCCCGCGCCGAGGAGCTGGGGCAAGACCCCGCCCACCGTGAGCGGTACGATTGGGTGGTGGCGCGGGCCGTCGCCGAGATGCCGATTCTGATGGAATATCTCCTCCCGCTGGCGAAGCTGGGCGGGCGCGTGTTGGCGCAGAAGGGCGAATCGGCCCCGGCGGAGGTGCAGGGCGGCGAGTACGCCATCACGCAGCTGGGCGGGCGAGTGCAGCGGATCGCGCCGGTGGAGTTGCGCGGGCTGGCCGAGACGCGCTATCTGGTGGTGGTGGCGAAGGTCGCGGCGACGCCGGACAAGTATCCGCGCCGGGCGGGGATGCCCGCCAAGCGCCCGCTGTGCGCTAACGAGGGGTGATGATCCCCTGCTTGACCTCGAGAACGAGCGCGTTCTTGCGGAACTGACGCGGGAACATCTCCGCGTCGGTGGTGGCGAGGATCGTCTGCTCCAGCGCCTCCAGCGGCCCCATCAGCTGGCTTCGCCGCGCCTGATCGAGCTCGGCCAGCACCTCATCAAGCAACAGGACGGGCGCTTCGCCTGTCTCTTCGCGTAGCCATTGCAGCTCCGCCATCCGCAGCGCCAGGATCGCCGTGCGCTGCTGCCCCCGTGAACCGAACGTCCCCAGGTCAATCTCCTGCGAGATGAAGCGCAGCTCATCGCGGTGCGGCCCGAAGGTGGTCATGCCACGGGCGATGGCGGCGCGGCGCTCGCGGTGCAGCATCTCCAGATAGGCATCTCGCAACGCTTCGACATCAACAGGGGCGGTGGGGGTGGGTTGGGGGAGCAGGCCGAGCTGGTAATCGAGCGCCGGCGGCTGGATGGGATCAAAGCTGGGCTGATAGGCGAGGCGCAGCCAGGCCTGTCCGCCCGTGAGCGTCTGGTGGATCTGATCCGCCTGGAAGGAGAGCGCCGCAAGCGTCCGGCGGCGATAGAGCGAGAGCGTGACGCCCGTCTGCGCCAGCGTCTCCTCCAACGGCGCGAGCTGCGCGGGGTCGCCGCCCTCATCGCGCAGGTGGCGCAGCAGCGCGTTACGGCGGCTGAGCGCCTGTTGGTAAGCGCCGAGCGTCTCGACGTAGACGGGGTAGACCTGCGAGAGCAGGTCATCGAGATTGCGGCGGCGTCCGGCGGGCGGGCCGCCCACCAGCAGCACATCCTCCGGCAGAAAGAGCACCACATTGAGTTGTCCGACCAGGTCGGCGCGCTGGACGGTCTGGCGGTTGACGCGGATGCGCTTCTGGCTGCGCTCGCTACCGTTGCTCAGCTGCGTCCGCTCCATGGCAATCTCCAGCTGGGTGACGCGGTCGCGTTTGTTGACCTCCGCCTGAATCTGCGCGAAAGGCAGCCCCGCCTCGGTCGCGTTCCAGTGGATGAGGTGCTGATCGGTGTGGGTGAGCGGCGAGTGGCCCAGCGCCAGGTAAGCGATTGCCTCGAGCAGGCTGGTCTTGCCCTGCGCGTTGCCGCCCACGAGCAGGATGGGCGCTGCGGGGAGATCGAGCTCCAACCGGGCGTAGGTGCGAAACTGGCGTAGACTCAGGCTTTTGACGTACATCCCTGGTATTGTAACACGGGCGAAGCGGACGGCAAGGGCAGATTGTCAGCGGATGCTTTGCGGGTAGAATGGGAATATGCCGACGCCATTTCAACATCTAGCCTATGCCAAAGCGCTGTTGGGTGATCCCGCGCTGCCGGAGGTGGTGCGGGAGCGCCTGTGGGCGCAGCGCGGCGATTTTCTGCTGGGCAACACGGCAGGCGATGTCCAGGCGGTGAGCGGACAGCCGCGCCCGGAGACGCACTTCTACGTCTTCCCGCCGCGTGGACGCCCGCGCGCCTGGCGCGCGATGCTGGAACAGTACCCCGCCCTGACCGCGCGCGACGCGCTCTCGCCGGCGCAGATCGCCTTCGTGAGCGGCTACATCGCGCACCTGATCTGGGACGAGGTGTGGGCGTGGGAGGTCTTCATCCCCTGCTACATCGAATCGGGGATTTGGGAGACGCCTTTGGAGCGCAACATGCACCACAACGCGCGGCGGGTGCTGCTGGATCGTGAGGCGCAGCGGGAGCTGCGGGCCTGGCCGCCGCTGGTCCCCGCGTTGCGCGCCTCTAATCCGGCGGACTGGCTCCCCTTCGTGAGCGATGTGGCGTTGCGGCAGTGGCGGGATTGGTTGGTGGAGCAGCTCGCGTCGCGGGCGACCGGCGAGACGGCGGCGGTCTTCGCCGCGCGGATGGGCGTCCCGGTGGCGGAGCTCGAGGCGCTGGCGGAGCAGGTCGCCGCTGGGCGGGATGATCTGCTTCTGGCGGATTTTGATGGCGCGCTGGCGCGCTACACGGCACGCGGGCACGCCGAGAGCCGCGAGGCGATCATCTGTTACTGGCAAATGGTGGCATGATGGGCAAATTCTTGGATACGCTGCTGGAGGAGACGGTCGTGGGGAGCTACACCAACGTGGGCTACTACCTGCGCCGTCCGTGGTGGGATGACGCCGATTTGGACGTGGATATGACCGGCAAGGTCTGCCTCGTCACCGGGGCCAACGCCGGGCTGGGCTACGCGACCTCAGAGGCGCTCGCCGCGCGGGGCGCGACGGTAGTCATGCTGGCGCGCCATGCGGAGCGGGGCCGCGCCGCCCGCGAACGCCTCATCGAGCGCACCGGCAATCCCCACGCCACGTTGGAGCTCGCCGACATGAGCAACCTCGCCTCTGTGCGCGAGTTCGCGGTGCGCTTTGCGGCGACCTATCCGCGCCTGGATGTGCTCATCCACAACGCGAGCGTCCTGCCCCGCGAGCGCCGCCTCTCGCCGGAGGGGATCGAGCTGACCTGCGCGACCAATGTGGTCGGCCCCTTCCTGCTCACCCAGCTGCTCGTTCCGCTGTTGGAGCGGAGCGCGCCCGCGCGCGTGATCTGGGTCTCTTCGGGGGGGATGTACACGCAGAAGCTGGACGTGGACGCGCTGCCCACCGGCCCCACGCCGTTCAACGGCGTCATCGCCTACGCGCAGACCAAGCGCGCGCAAGTCATCCTCAGCGAGCTGTGGGCCGAGCGGTTGGCGGGGGGCGGCATCACTGTCAACGCGATGCATCCCGGCTGGGCCGACACGCGCGGCATGCAGGCCTCGTTGCCGCTCTTCCACCAGGTCTCCCGCGCCTTTTTGCGCACGCCGCAGCAGGGCGCGGATACCATCGTGTGGCTGGCCGTCGCGTCCGCTGTGGCCGGGGAGAGCGGCAAATTCTGGTTCGACCGCCGTCCGCGCAGCCCCTACAAGCTGGGGTGGGGGCGGAGCGCGTCCGCCGAACGCCAGCGTCTATGGGCGCTCTGTGAGGAACTGGCCGAGCGCGAGAAAGTAACCGCTTCATAATGTGAGGCGGCAGCAGAGGCAGAGCCGATGGATTTTCTTCGGGTTTGGGGCTTGGGCTACATCAAT
>DAOTXC010000157.1:0-7265 GCA_034435555.1 Anaerolineae bacterium | reverse complement strand
TGCAGATCCAGGGCGACAGCGCCAGTTTCTATCGCCTGGTTAACCCCTGAACTGTCCCCACACGTCTTGGGCCTGGGCCACTACAAGGCCCTGGCCTCTTTGGCCTACAATTGTCCTCTCTCCCTAGAAAACAGCCTGAGCGTAAGACAGGTTGGCAACCTGGCCTACATTTTCATCCTCGGTGGTGTACCGCAGGAACATGAATCCTCTTAGAAAATAGTGACTCTTAGAAAATAGTGACTGGTGAGTAGTGAGTAGTGAGTAGTGAGGAGTGAGGAGTGAGGAGTGAGGAGTGAGGAGTGAGGAGATGCAGCCATTCCTACTGCTCACTGCTCACTGATTTCTACGCGACCAACTCCTGCAATGCTGCGAACAACGCACTGTCCGCCTCATCCGGCTCGCGGAAGTAGGCCGGAATCGGCAGGAGCGTCTCCGGGCGACGCGCCCCCGGCTCCGCCACAATCTCTTCGATGACGTTGAGGTAGCCCGCCGCCGTGCGATCCCAGGTGTAGCGGTCGAGCACACGCTGACGTCCAGCCCGCGCGAAGTGCGCCCAGGCCGTCGGATCGCCCACGAGGCGCTCCAACCCGCGCGCGATATCGGCGGGGTCGGCGGGATCAACCAGCACGCCGTACTCGATCTCGCCGTCGCGCAGGCTCTCGCTGGGGCCGCCGTTCTGCGTCACCACCAGCGGCAAGCCCGCCGCCGCCGCTTCGAGCGGGGCCAGGCCGAACGGCTCGTAGAGCGCGGTCAGCGCGAAGAGCGAGCCGGGCCGCTGCGCGAAGTAGCGGTAGGCCGCGGCCAGCGCGGGCTGCCCCGGCACGGCAAACGCGCTCACTTTACCCCAGAGGTTATGCGTCTCGATCACCTCCCGCATTTCCGCCAGCACCGCCTGCTCAGTGGGATTGGCGCGGCTCGCGTCCCGCAGGGGATCGTCGAGTGCGCCGGTGAAGATGACAAGATTGGCGCGGGCCTGCAATGCCGGGGAAGCGGCGAAGGCTTTGACCAGGGCCAGATGATTCTTCTTGGGATCGAGCCGGCTGGAAGCGATGATCGCTGGCAGCGCGCGCCGGTCGGCGGCGATGTCGCGCGCGAGCATGGCCTCGACGTGGGCCTGGGCCTCGGCCTCTTGGGCGGCGCGGGCGTCGCTGCCGAAGATCGCCAGGTTGACACCCGGCGGGATGACGGCGAAGCGGCGGTCGTCGCTCACGTCCACCGCGCCGTGGTAGGCGGGATGGCCGTACTGCTCATGGCGCTCCTGGCGGGTGCTGGTGATATTCACCGCAGAACGGTTCATGCTCAGCCGCTCGGCAGCGATGCGGCGCGAGAAGTAGTAGTGCGCATCAATTTCCGCGAGCGTCTCCGGCGTGGGATGGAGCTTATCGAGCTTCTGCGCGCCTAGCGAGTGCCCGGTGAAGGTGAAAGGAATCGCGGTTTCAGCCTCAAGCAACACCCCACAGAGGCCGCCATCGCCGTAGTGGGTGGTGAAAGCGTCGGGCAGGCTCCCCTCGTTCTGGTAGAACTGGAGGATATTGGGAACCCAATCGCGGACGAGATGGGGCCAGAGCAGTTCCTTGCGGAGGAACTCCGGCGGGCCGGCGGGCAACCGCACAATGCGCACCGCGTCACTCCCAGGATAGGTGTCGTACTGCGGCGCAAATTCGGGCCAGTCAGAGTCGCTGATCTGACGGGTGAGAATATCAACGGTGTGTCCCAGATCGTCCATCGCCAACGCAACTTGTTTCACATAGACGAGCTGGCCGCCAAAATCGGGATGCTCCGTCCAATAGCTATCGTGGGCATCAAAGTTGCCCTGCGGATTCAGAAAGGCGATATGCATAGGATTTCCTCCAAAGATACCGAATTAGCGCATCAGCGAGTGAGCGAAAAGATTTAGCAAGCCCATGCTGAAGCCAATCCAGAGCCGATAAGGCAACAGGGCACAGCCCACACGTGGCAGCTATGCCCTGTTACTTCTTGCGCGGTCATAGACCTCAAACCGCGATACAGTCTAACCTTTCACGGCACCGGCGGTCAGCCCGGCCACAATCTTCTGTTGGAAGATGAGCACCAGGAGGATCAAGGGGATCGTCACCAGCACGGCAGCGGCCATGATCTCGCCGAACGGCTCCTGGCGGGCGATCTCGCCCGTGAAGAGCGCAATCGCAACCGGAACAGTGCGATATTGCGGCGTGATGGAGGTGAAGGTGAGGGCGAAGAGATACTCGTTCCACGCGGCGATGAAGGCCAGCAGGCCGGTCGTCACCAGAGCGGGCATCGTCAAGGGCAGCAGAATCATGTAGAAGGTCTGGAAGGGCGTAGCCCCATCCACCTGCGCCGACTGCATGATTTCCATCGGCAGCTCCCTGAAGAATGAAGTAAGCACCCACGCGGTGAAGGGCAGGGTGAAGAGCATGTAGGAGAGGATCATGCCCGGAATGGCCGAGATGCCCAGCGCGTTGATCACCGCGTAGAGGCCGGTGAGCACCGCAACCTGTGGGAACATCGTCATCGCCAGGATGAGATAGAGCGAGGGCGTGCGGCCCCGGAAGCGCAGCTTGCCCAGCGCGAAGGCCGCAAAGGCCCCCACGCTCAAGGCAACCACGGTCGTGATGCCAGAGACAATCGCGCTGTTGAGCAGACCACTAATAAACTTGTCATTGCGGAAGACCGCCCCATAGTTGCGCAGCGTGGGCGAAAAACTCAACGTAGCCGGGTCGCGGGGCACAAAGGTGGCCGGCGTCATCTGTAGCTGCGCCTCTGTCTTGAGCGAGGAATTGATCGCCCAGTAGAAGGGGAAGAGCATGTAGACAAAGATGAAGACGATGACGACCCAGAAGAGTACCCGTTTAAGTATTTGTTGTGTTTGCTTGTTCATTCTGCATCCACCCCCCCGAGCAACTGAATGTAAACGACAGCGAAGACAAAGATGAGGATGAAGATGATCACACTACTGGCCGAAGAATAGCCCATCGCCCGATTGTTGGTCAACTGATAGTAGGTGAAGCTCGCCATCGAGTAGCGGCTCTGCGCCAGGACGATTTGGAAGAGGTCGAAGACGCGCAAGGCATCCAGCGTGCGGAAGACGAGGGCCACAGCGAGCGTGGGGCGCAGGAGCGGCAGCGTGATGGTGAAGAACTGGCGCAGCTTGCTCGCACCATCCACATCGGCGGCCTCGTAGATGTCGCCGGGGATGAGTTGCAACCCGGCCAGCAACAAGAGCGCCATGAATGGCGTGGTCTTCCAAACGTCAATGGCAATCATCGCCGGAACCTGCCAGGTCTGTTCGGTCAAAAAGGGAATCGGCGACTCAATCAACCCCAACCCCTGGAATACAACATTGAAGAAGCCCACGCGGGTTGATTGGAACATCCACTGCCACATGCGCGAGGAGACCGCCGTGGGAATGGCCCACGGCACCAGCATCACCGCGCGCATAGCACCTCGTCCGGTGAACTTAGTATTGACCACCATCGCGATCCCCAAACCGAGCACCGTTTCCAAGACGACAGAGAACACGGTAAAGCGCAAGGTATCAAAGATGCCACGCACAAAGTCTCGATCGGTCGCACCGACAACATAGCGGTTCCCCAGGAACGAGAATTGCATCGCCTCACGATAACGACGCGGTTCACGCGGCAACACATCAAGGGAGCGGGCGTAGACCGGCTCGCCGGTCTCAGGATTGACCTCAGGATTACCACTGGCATCCAAGACCGGGGGCAATCTGCGGATAGTCATACTCAACAAACGACTGTAATTCTCCAAACCGACGAATTCTACCGGCTGATCGCTGGCAAAAACCTTGTTCGTCAAGCTATTGTAGAAAACCGAACCCAGGGGATAAAACGCGATAACCAAAAGAATGATAAATGTCGGCAGGAGTAACCAATAGGCCAGGCGCTCTTCGCGCTTTGCCAGATCAGAAATCCCCTTATGTTTGCTCATAGGAAGCTCCTTAACACGGCTCTATTCCCTTGGCTAAGGGAAGCGGTCGAGGGGAGGAGGCCTCCCCTCGACCTGGGTTATATTTTCACGGACAGCTTAAGGCTGGCCGATCTCGTAGCCCAACAGTGCCTGAAGATCGAGCTCCAACTCCTCGAAGGCGTCCGCAGCATTCTCACTGCCCGTCAACACGGAGTGCACGGCCTGGAAGAAGAGCGTGGAGGTGTCATTGTAGTTAGGGGCCGTCGCGGTGGAGGGGCGGGCGACTGCATTGATGAAGACATCGTAGAGGCTGCCGAAGAAGGGGTTAGACGCCAGGACATCCGCGTCCTGGTAAAGGCTCATGATAGTGGGGTTAAGGCTCGCCTCGGTAGCGCGAATCTTCTGTTCCTCAGCGGAGGCCAGGAAGAGCGCCACGTCAGCGGCGATCTGGGGGTTGTTGCTGTAGCGGGAAACCGCCAGCTGCCAACCACCGAGCGTCGCGGAACCACTGCCCGCATCACCAGCGGGGAGCGGAACGACATCGAACAGACCGGCGATCACGCTGTCATCAGCGTTGCCCAGGCTGTAGGCGTAGGGCCAGTTGCGCATGAAAGCGGCGTTGCCCGATTGCCACACAGCACGGGCGTCCTCTTCGGCGAAGCCGACCACACCCGGAGGCGAGATCGTACCCACCCAGGTGGCCGCGCGATCCACAATGGCAATAGCAGCGGGGTTATTGATGGTGATGACCTTGTCGGGGCTAACGATCGTGCCGCCGCCATTCGAGTCAATCCATTCCAAAGCGTCACAGGTCAGACCTTCGTAAGCGTTGCCCTGCCACACGAAGCCCCAGAAGTCCGTGTTGCCATCCGCACGCTCGCCATCCTGGATGGTCTGCGCCATCTCTTCGAGCTCAGCCCAGGTAGCGGGCGGCGCGGTGTAACCGTACTTCTCCAGCAGGTCGGTGCGATAGTAGAGCAGGCCCGCGTCGGTGAACCAGGGGATGCCGACCAGGCGACCATCCACGGTGTTGTTCTCGATGATAGCGGGGAAGTGATCGCCCGCCACATCGCGCGCACCGTACTCGTAGAGGTCCACGAAGTGCTCAGCCAGGTCGCCGGGCCAGATAACATCAATCTGGTAGACATCAACCTCGGCGGAGCGCGCCTCGAAGAACTGCAAGTAAAGGCCCAAGCGATCCTGCACCATGTCGGGGGTATCCAACACGCGCACGGTCACGTTGGGGTTCATATCCATGTAGCGCTGCGCCGCGGCCTGGCTCAGTTCGAACTCTATACCCACCGCGCCCGTAGCGATGGTGATCGTAACCTGCTCATCTGTTGCAGGGGGCTGTGTGGCTGGGACATCCGTGGCGGGAGCATCCGTAGGGGCTTCCGTTGCGCGGGGGCCACAGGCGGTCAGCGCCATCGTAGCCAACAACACCAAAACTAAAACTACACTCAAGCGTTTCATCTCAAACTCCTCCTAAAGATTTTACAGACTGAATTTTTATATGGTACGGGGTACATTCTATATCGCTTTTCGATAGTTCCACCTCCTTATTTCTTAAACTCGTAGCCATCTCCTCACTTTCCAAAGAACACCGCACCCTATAGGTTATTACGCATAGGATGCGTATCCACACACGCTTCATCCCATCAGCAGATGTAATGAGCGCACGGTCTGCGCCACCACCTGCTCAACAGGCGCACCATCCCACAATACCTGCTGGAACATCTGCTGAATGAACCGCGACACCCGCGCATAATCTCCCAACATGGGACGCGGGCGCGCCAGCTGCATCAGCGGGATAATGTGTTGCATCCACGGATGCTCAGGCGTCGCCAGCTGCTGATTGATCGAACGGAAGGATGAGATCTGAAAATTCTCAAGGCAGAAGGGCAAAATGACCTCTGCATCTAACGTCAAACGCAGCAGCTCAACGCACAAATCGTAATGTTGGGATTGCTGCAAAATCACCCACGAGGTCCCTCCCAACGAAGTGACTGGGGGTGTTGCCACATGAGGCCGGGGAATCGGCACGAAGCCCAAATGCTCGGCCACCTCCGCCTCAGTCTCCCAATCCGTCTCCTCGAAGATGGCAAACCATTCGTAGGTTCCCCCCAAACTCATCGGCACCGCGCCCTTGCCCAAAAGCCAGGGGACGCCAGACCATTCGTATTGGGCCACCTCAGGCGGCAAATAGCGCCGCTCCAATGTGATCTGGCGCAAGAAGTGTAGCGCCTGATAGGTAGGAGGCGAATCCAGCACGATCTTTCCCTGCGCATCAATGATGTCGCCGCCGGCCAGCCAGATGAAGGGCAGTAGCAGATTCAACACCGCCTCGCCCGTCGTCATGCTTACGGGGAAGGCCCCCGGCCATTCGTGCCCCCACCGCGCCTTGACCTCAGGGCGCGCAAAATAGTCCATCAAATCGAGCCACGCCTCCCAGGTCTCCGGCGGCTTGAGGCCCTCCACCTCGAACCAATCGCGGCGATACCACAGCCCGGTCACGTCTGCCTGGACGGGCAATCCGTACAGATGACCGTTCACGAGATGATTTTGATAAACGGCAGGCTCGAGATCCTCCACCAGAGAGGCGGCCCAGTCCGGGGCCAGCTCGTCGAGCGGCGCGAGATACCCGGCCCGCGCATATCCCGGCAACCACACGTAATCAATCGAGACCAGATCAGGGGCATCGCCCTGCACCACGGCGGTGCGGAAAACCCGGTGGAACTCGTGGCGCGAAGGCATCGAGATATCCAACGCCAGCAATCTTTCAGGATACCGTTGGTTCCAGATGACCACGGCCTGTTCGAGGAGACTGGCCCAGCGCACATCGTAGGCCAACATTCGCAACACCACCGGCGCTGAAGCGCGCGGGATATCGAGTTTGCGCACGAAAGTCCCCTGCCCTGGGCGGCGGTAGATGAAGCCCTCACGCACCAAATCGGCCAAAGCCTGGCGCACTGGCGCGCGGCTGATCGCGTAGAGGTCGCAGAGCTCCTGTTCGGTGGGCAAACGATCACCGGCGCGCAAATCACCCTCCTGAATCTGCTGTTTGACCAACATCTTCAGTTGATAGTAAATCGGCAATGGGGAGTTTCTATTAATCACGTTCTCGCCAGTTGATGACATTGTCATATCTTTATAACATTATACTGTAAAATCACGCGCTTGTCAATAGGTTTCGGCAAATTTTAAGAAAACTCGTACTTGACAAACTAGAACACTTGTTCTATAATGAGGATACTTTCAGTTAGCTTGAGGTGTCCCGATGTCTAACCCGCCGCTCCGGCCCTATCTCGAATATCAAGCCGACCGGGTGGAGGCGCTCC
>DAOTXC010000156.1:0-1679 GCA_034435555.1 Anaerolineae bacterium | reverse complement strand
ACGTAACTACTCAGCTTGGCTCCGAGGGGATCGTCAGATCCCCGTCAAGTCAGATTTGTTCAGGACTACATTGTTATAGCAGCCTGGAATTTGCTTGTGCCTCCACGCCGGATTTGGCGATCCGGCTAGAGCCTGAGTAGATACCATCAAACAAACAACGCAGGGGCGAATGTTCCCTGCGTTGTGCTGCCCTTTCGGCAGCGGTTAGGACGCGGTGAAGAAGGGCGCAGCTTCGCTCTGGAGCAGCACCAGGATGACGTAGAGACCTATGATTGTGCCCCAGGGGAAGAGCGGGAGGCCCAGCAGGTTGAGGATGATGGCGAGCACGCGCGCCCACGGGCGGAAACGTAGCAACCCCAGCCCGGTGATGAGGGTGAGTGTGGTGGGCAGGGCCAGCAATGCGCCGAGGACGCCCCCGGTGATGCTGGTGACGGTGATGGCGGTGGCGTCACCGGAGAGCAGGCCGCCGCCGATGATGACCGCGACCAGGAGCGCGGTAAGGGCCAACCCAAGCCCGCCGAGAATGATGTGGAGCCAGCCGATGATTTTGATCTGTTCTCTCATGATGCACCTCCTCACAGCTTATAGTACGCAGGAGGCTGCGATGGGTTGCAAGGTGCGCTGGTTCCTATGCGTTTAGAATCACGCGCTTTCTGGTTGGGGGATGGCGGCCCTGAGTCGCTCTTGCACCTGCTCCTGGGCTGTCTCCAGCTCGATCTGCTTGGCGGCTGCGATTTCGCCCGCGAGCAGGCGGAGGGCCTGTTTGAAAATCTCTTTGCTCTTTTGCGTCAGTCCATCGCGTTGCTGTCTGCGCCAGGCGATGTCGCGCACCGCTTCGGCGATCTGGTAGATGTCGCCGGTTTGCATCTTGTCCTTCAATAACTTATAGCGCGAGCGGTGGTTATCGGGCAATGAATTAGGGGATTGCCTGAAGGTATCCCAGACCTCCCCTAAGCGGTTGGTAGAGATGGCTGGGCGCATACCGATATCTTCACATTCCTGCACGGGAATCATCAGGTTGGTCTCGTTTCTACGCAGCAATTTTATCTCGTAGTAGCGCCTGATGTTGCCCTGTGGTTGTAATTTTTTGAAGCCGGTGATGATACCCGCTCCGTGCAGGGGGTGTACCACCACATCGCCAATTTGAAATCGCATACGCTCTCCTTTGCCTAGGATTCTTTCCGCGCACATACCATGCAAATGTCCGCATCGGGTAGCACGCGCAATCTTTCGGGATTGATGGGGTTCCCGCATTGGCTGCAAGCGCCATAGGTGCCTTCTTCGAAGCGTTGGAGCGCCGCGCGGAGCTCCTCGGCGCGGTGTTCAAGCTGTTGGTGTAGCGTGCGAGTGAGCTCCCAGCTGCTCACAGCCGGATCGCCTCTGCCCAGACCGTATTCCGGTTTGTGTTCCAAATCTCGTGGGGCTGTGATCGCTATACGTTGTGAGGGTATCTCGAAAATATATATATCGCTATGATATAGTATATCATAAAAGCGCTATTTTGTCAAATTTATTTCGACTAAATTGGCGCTGGGGGGCTGCAACGCGCCGCCGCCCACGAGATAGTCTCGTGGGCGGCGGTTGTTGGATGTGTGGCGCGTCAACTGGGACGTTCGTTCACGGCGTCTCGGGTCTTCGGGGATAGCGGTTGAGAAGTGCATCCTCGTTCTGCTCCGCCA
>DAOTXC010000155.1:0-3657 GCA_034435555.1 Anaerolineae bacterium | reverse complement strand
ATGGCCCGTCTGCCAATGCTGCCAATGGAGGAACACGTGTTAAGTTGTATGCGCCAGATACTTGGGTACAGGGAACAAGCTACGCTCATCTCGATTACGATACCTATGTTGCTACGGATAATGCCTTAATGGTCTATGCGCTTTCATCCGGTAGATCTATCCACAATCCTGGCCCTGTGACACTTGGTTTACTCGATGATGTGGGCTGGGCATTGATCTCATCCTCAGATCCTACTCCGACGCACACCCCTACGGAGACGCCGACCAACACACCTACCAACACACCTACGCCGACGCACACTCCCACGGCCACACCAACATCAACACCTTCTCCGTCAGCAACACCAACGGTAGATTTTGAGCAGCATATTTATCTACCGATGATCGTCAATGCCGAGTATCACGCCGCGAACGCATCAGGCGCTTCTTTTTGGTATGGGCTGTTGCGCCAATTCCTTGAGTTGCGGCTATCGCCTTGACTCTTGTCTATAACGCGATTGAAAGGGGGTATCTGTAGGATTATTTAGGACTTACGCAAGTATCGAGAACCTAACCGCAGAGTACGCAGAGAGCGCAAAGAGAATTTTTACAAAGTACTTTCTCAACATTTTGGAACAACAAAAATCGTCTTTTTGAGCAACGTCGGCGGGTTTTTAACAAAAAAACTCTGCGTCCTTTGCGCGCTCTGCGGTTGAAGATGTTGAAGCCGCGTGATTGCGTAAGTCATATATTTACTCACAAGGAGCTTCTATGTAACTACATCGCACCAATGATAACGAAAATCTTACCATAGAGATGCGGATGTTTTTCATCCTTTCGCCTTCATTCTTCATGCTTTCAAAGGAAACACCAGTGCTGGCGTACACCATCCAGCACAAAAATGTAGGACAGGTTGGCAACCTGCCTTACGCTCAGGCTATTTTCTAGGGAGACATGATACGCGATGCATACTGAACACGGGACTCAGGTTACAGACCCCGCCGGGTTGCCCCAGAGGGCGCTCTGCTCCAGCTGCGGGCGCTTTGTAGGGCCGTATGAGACGTGCCCCTACTGCGGCGCGCGCCAACAGGGACGCCTAGCGGTGCGGGTGGTCAAGATCGTTGCGGTGGTGCTGGCGACGGTTGGCCTGCTGGCGCTGTGGTGGGCCGCGCGCCAACTGCCGATCCCCACTGTCACGGCGGCGGAGGCACAGGGTACGATGAACATGGCCTACGTGGAGGTGCAGGGGCAGGTCGTCGGCAACCGTTCTTATGATCCTCAGAGCGCCTATCTCGCCTTTCGGATAGATGATGGGACGGGTGAGATCTACATCTCCGCCTATCGCGATGTGGTGTTGGCGTTGGTGGCGGAGGGGCGCGTGCCCGCGCCCGGCGACGAGGTGACGGTCGCCGGGACGCTGCGCATCCGCGAGGATCGCGTCTCGTTGACGCTGAACGTGCCGGAGCATCTCGAAATCGTGCGCCCTACTCCTATTGACGTGCGCGCGGGCACGCTGACGGCGTTGGATGCGGGCTTGCGCGTCCGGGTGCAGGGGCAGGTGCGCGACATTTTCTCCCCCTACGAGGGGCTGACATTAATCACCGTGCGTGATGACTCCGGCCAGGTGACGGTTGCTGTGGATCAGGTGGTGACGCAGTTGACCGGAGCGCTGCCCCCGTTGGAGATAGGGCAGCAGGTGACGGTGGTGGGCGCGGTGACGGTCTACCGCGATACGCCGCAAGTCGTGCCCGCGAGCGTCGCCGATGTGCAGATTGTAGGCGGCGCGCCCATCGCCGAGGCCCCAGAGACGCCGCCGACCGAGGAACCGCCCATCGCAGAGGAAACGCCGCTTCCCCCCACGCCTACGCCCACCCCCACGCCCGCTCCGCGCGCGCTGGGGTCGCTTTCGGAGGAAGAGGTAGGGGCCTGGGTGCGGGTGCAGGGAGAGATCGTGGTGTTGGAGGGCTTCAGCGCCGGCGTCAAGGCGATTCTGGATGATGGCTCCGGGCAGGTCACCGGATTGCTGTGGATGAATCTGTACAACGACCTCCCTGATCCGCCCGCCTTTGATGTGGGCGCGGAGGTGCTCATCGAAGGTGAAGTAGGGGTCTATCAGGGCGAATTGCAGGTCGTGCCGGAGATCGCCGCCGATGTCACCCTCCTCAGCCCGGCGCCTCCCTTGCCCTGGGTGGATCTCGGCTCGCTGACGGCGGCGGATGTGGGGCGGGCGGTCCGCGTGCGCGGGGTGCTCGCCCCACCGGAGACCTTCTCCGCCGGCCAGCGGGTGCTGATTGACGATGGCACGGGGACGGTGCTGGTGATCCTGTGGTCGAATGTGCTGGAGGAGTTGCCGCAGCCGCCTGAGGCGGGGATGATATTGGAGGTGGCGGGGATGGTCGGCATCTACCGCGATACCTTGCAGCTCGTCCCGCGCACGCCATGGGATTGGCGTCCATAGGGAAGGGAGGCGCGTATGTGGGAATTGTTAGGATGGGCGTTGGTGGGGACGGTGGCGGCTTCGCTGCTGGCGCTGGTGCCGGCCCTGCACATCTACAACGTGGCCGGCTTTCTGATCATGTTCAGCGCGGCGCTCTCGCCCTATCTGCCGCCGGAGTCGTTGGCCTTCCTCTTCCTGGGGTTGATCACGGGCTACGCGATGCTCAACACGATCCCCAGCATCTTCCTCTCGGCCCCGGACGATAGCTCGCTCTTCATCGTGTTGCCGGGGCAGAAGTATCTCCTCCAGCGGCGTGGCTACGAGGCGGTAGTGCTGACGGGCATCGGCGGGCTGGGCGGCCTGCTGGCGTTGGGGTTACTGACCCCCTTCGCCTCGCGCTTCTTGCCGGTGATCCGCGAGGTGCTGCGGGCGCACATGGGCTGGATTCTGTGGACGATCATTGCTTACATGCTGATTTCGGAGTGGCCCAAAGGGACCGAACGCGCCCCGGCGGGCTTGCGGCGCTGGTGGGAGGCGTGGCAATCGCTGACGGCGGGCTTGATCACTTTTTTCCTCTCCGGCCTGCTGGGCTTCGTGCTGATGTATCGCTCGATAGTGCCGGTGATGGTCTCGTACCAGAACCTGTTGCCCGCCTTCGTGGGGCTGTTTGCGATCCCCTGGGTGATCCAAAATCTGCTGGCGCGGGTGCAGTTGCCGGAGCAGCACATCGCTCGCAACGTGGATGCACCGTTGATGACAATTTTCCAGGGGACGGCAGCGGGCGTGCTGGGCGGCCTTTTCGCGGCCTTCTTCCCGGTCGTTACGGGGGGCATCGGCGGCTTCCTGGCCGGTCATGCCACCGCGCAGCGCGACGAGCGTGCCTTCGTCATCTCGCAGGGCGCCTCGAAGATCGTTTACTACGTGGGCGGCTTCCTGCTCTTCTTTGTGCCGGGATTGCACCTCACGCGCGGGGGAATGGCCTGGATGGTGAGCACGCTCTACACCAGCTACACGCCGGAACGCTATTATTGGGCAACGGCGGTGGTGATGGTCTGTGGGGTGGTCGCGTTTTTGCTCTCGTTGGGCTTCACGCGGGTGGTCATTGCCTTGACGCGCCGGGTAAGCTATCGCGTGCTGAGCTGGGGGACGCTGGTCGTACTGGTCATCGTGGTCTTCGCGATGACGGGCGTGGGTGGGTTGGCAATCTGCGCGGTCGCCACCGGCATCGGCCTGATCCCGGT
>DAOTXC010000154.1:0-2925 GCA_034435555.1 Anaerolineae bacterium | reverse complement strand
TCCATCGGCGCATCAGCCGATAACGCCCAACTCCTTGCCGATTTTGGCGAACTGCTCCAAGCCGAAGTCCAGGTCCTCCTGCGAGAGCGCGGCGGAGACCATGACGCGGATGCGCGCCAGACCTTTCGGCACGGTGGGGAAGCCCAGCGCCATGGCGAAGACACCTTCGTCGAAGAGTCGTCGGCTGAACTCCTTGGCGAGCTTCACATCGCCCAGCATCACCGGCGTGATGGGGGTAACGCTCTGGCCCGTGTCGAAACCCAACGCCTGCATCTCAGCCTTGAAGTAGCGCGTGTTCTCCCACAGGCGATCCACCAGCTCCGTGGATTCGCTCAGCGCGCGCACCGCCGCCAGACAGGCGGCAGTATCCGCCGGGGTGACGGCGCTGGAAAAGAGGAAGGGCCGCGCCTTCTGGCGGATGTAGTCCACGATGAGCTGCTTCCCCGCGATAACGCCGCCCACCACACCGAAGGCTTTGGAGAAGGTACCGATTTCCACATCGAACTTGCCGTGCAGCCCGAAGTGATCCACGATGCCGCGCCCGCCGCGCCCCACGACGCCCTCGCCGTGCGCGTCATCCACCATCGTCAACACATCGTAGCGCGCGCAGACCTCGTAGAGTGCGTCCAGTGGCGCGAGGTCGCCGTCCATCGAGAAGACGCCATCCGTCACCATGAGGCCGCGCCGGTACTGCGGCAGGTGCTCCTTGATTTTCGCTTCCAGGTCAGCGGCATCGCAGTGCTCGTAGACAATGATCTTGGCGCGGCTGAGGCGCGCGCCATCAATGATGCTGGCGTGATTGAGGCGGTCGGAGAAGATCACATCCTCCTTGCCCACCAGCGGTGGAATGGCGGCCTGATTGGCGACGAAGCCCCCCTGCACGTAGAGGGCATCCTCCACATTCTTGAATGCTGCCATCGCCTGCTCCAGCTCGCGGTGCAGACTGAGCGTCCCCGCGATGGTGCGCACCGCCGTCGGCCCGGCGCCGAAGCGATCCAGCGCGTCTTTCGCAGCTTGCACCAGGCGGGGATCGTTGGCGAGGCCCAGGTAGTTGTTGGTGCAGAGATTGAGCACGCGCTTGCCATCCACTACCATCCACGCCCCGGCGGGTGATTCGATAGTGCGCAGGTTGATGAACAGGCTTTGTTCCTTGAGCGCAGCAAGTTCTTCTTCGATCCAGCGTAATTTAGTCTCGGTCATTGAGTTCTCCTCTTCAAAATAGTAATGGGTGAGCGGTGAGTAGAGAGCAGTATTAGCGCAGTGCATTGTGACTGCTCACTGCTCTCTACGAACCATTCTCGTTCCCGTTGGTGGCTAAGTGGCAAGCGTGCCTGGGATTCAGTCCGCTTCGACCAGTTGCTCGCGTAACGCCTCGATTTCAGCTTCACTCAAGCGCGCTTCGCCGCCCTTGACTCCATAAAGCAAAACAAACGCGCAAATTTCACAGAAAACGATAAAGGGGAACATGAGCAGATATTTATCGTTGCCCATCCCTCCACCGATGAAATCAAAGACCAGGCCCATGATGATAGGCCCGAAAACATAGGCAGCCTGGTTGAAGGAGTAATAAATGCCGGTGTAAGCGCCTTCATCCCCGCCCGGCGATAGACTCCACAGCACTGGGAAGATGTTGACGATCACTGTCATCCAGAAGAAGCCCACGGGCACAAACAAAACCGCGATCCAAATGGGCTGTTTCAAGGTAACAACGAAGGACAACAGCGCCATGACCACAATCAGCCCCGTCGTGCCTAAGCGCAGCGCCTTTTGCCGCCCGATCTTCTGGCCGATCATGCCCGATACAAACGCGGAAATGATCATGGTGGCGGTGTAGATCAACAGCAGTTGCCCGGCTGCGTCATCCCCGATGCCGAGGTAGTTATTCGCGAAGATCGTGAAGAACGCCTCGATAGAAGCAAACGCGGTATAAGAGAAGTAAGTGTAGATCATCAGGAACAGCATACTGCGATTTTTGCCAAAGAGCGCATTCTTGAAGTAAGCCCAATCCCGCTTTTCCTCCTCCGAGGTATCGCTTGCGGCTTGCACCTCAAAACTGACGGAATCAATCTTGATGGGCGTATCACCAATTTCTAAGAAGCCGTCCCCAGTGGGCGTTTCTTTGATCGTCTTGAATAGAACCGCCAGGATGACTATCATCACCAGCCCGGTAATGGGAAAGCCAAGATACCGCGCATCGAAATTGGAAATACCCGGTCGCAGCAGGGCAATGAGCGTGGGGAGCAGGAAGGCGAAAATTGCTCCTGAGTTAGCAATCAATTGTTGTAAGCCGCTGCCTTTAGACCTTACTGCATCTGGCGTGTAATCCGCCAGCAACGTGAGGGCTGCGCTGCGATAAAAGGCCATCGCCACATTGAAGAAGAAAAGAATGGCAACAAGCCCCAGTAGCACTTTGAACAAGGGCGTGACCATGAAGAAAAACGCGGCAGAGATCCCCCCAATGAGGATAAATGGCATCCGCCGACCCAATTTACTCCTGGCGCGATCACTCAGCGCGGCGAAATACGGCTGTAGCAATAAGGCCAGGATATTATCGAGGACCAATATCGCGCCGATCACGGTCTGCTGGCCCAAAACGCCGAACAAGAGCAGATCTTCGGGGACTAAGCCATATTGCGCATCCCCTAAAAGCAAGGGCACGGCCAGATTGTAATAGGCTAATCCCGCCAAAACGGACATAAAAGCCAGGGATAAGAAGATCGTGCGTTTGATGTTTAATTTGTCCGGCTCATTGGGCGTCATTCTTGGTTGATACTTGTTTGCAATGGTAGTCACGATAGATCCTTCAAAAATAGCGAATCTGCGAATGGTGAATGGCGAATAGCCAAACAAAAATCTGCTAAATCCGCTCAATCTGCTGATAAGCATTTTCGTGCTGGATGGTGTGCGCCAGCACCGGTGTCTCCT
>DAOTXC010000153.1:0-26728 GCA_034435555.1 Anaerolineae bacterium | reverse complement strand
TGGTGCATATGAGCTCATCTCCCTATGGTGTAGATGTCGTACAAAACAACTCTACCATAGTTTGAGCTCTTTTTCTATCCTGTTACCAGTTCACTTAGCGGAAAGTAAAGTTTCACACGTTCACATGTCTTGCGTCACGCGCCAGAAGAGCACCCGTTTTTCGATCCCCAGCACCAGGGCGTAGAGCGCCACGCCCATCAGCGCCAGGCAGAAGACGGCGGCGAAGAGATGGGGCATGTTGAGGTTGGCGTAGGCCAGCCACATCGTGCGCCCCAGTCCCGCCGAGGCGCCCGCCCATTCCGCGACGACCGCGCCCACCAGTGAGAGCGGCGCGACGACCTTGAGCGCGACGAAGAGGTAGGGCCAGGCCGAGGGCCACCGTGCGTAGCGGAAGCACTCCCACCGACTGGCGTCCAGCGAATGGAAGAGCGCCAGCAGCGCATCGTCAACGGCGTGGAGGCCGCTGTGGACGTTGATGAGGACGGGAAAGAAGGTGAGCAGCGCGGTGATGATGATCTTGGGCAGCGGTCCGAAACCGAACCAGATGATCAGCAGCGGCGCGATGGCGACCATTGGCGTCGCTTTGATGAGGATCGCCAGCGTCAGCACACCGCGCTCCAGGCGTCGCCAGAAGGTGATGAGGATGGCTGTGAGGATGCCGATGGTCAGGCCCAACAACAGCCCGCCGAGCGCCTCAACCAGCGTCACGAGCGCCGCCTTGATGTAGAGGTCGAGGTGGCGCGTGAGGGTGAGCAGCACCAGCGAGGGCGGCGGGAGGATGTAGACGGGGATCTCGCGGAGCCGCACCCATCCCTCCCAGAAGCCGAGCGCCAGCCCCAGCAGCAGCGCGACGACGAGCAGGTCGCCGGCAGCGAGGGGGATTTTGGTCTCGTGGGGGGCGTCGCTCATGCGCGGAGGTGCTGCCGCAGCTCGCGGATCACGGCGACGACCTCCGGGGCGGTCGCATCGCGCGGGTGGGGGAGGGGGACCTCGACGATGGCGCTGATGCGGCCCGGTCGGGCGGTGAAGACAATGACGCGATCCGCCAGCCGCGCCGCTTCCGGGATATTGTGCGTCACCCAGAGCACCGTCGGCCCGAAGTGTGTCCAGAGCGTGAGCAGCTCCTCGGTGAGCGTCTCGCGGGTCAGTTCGTCGAGGGCGGCGAACGGTTCATCCATCAGCCAGAGCGGTGCGCCAATCGCCAGGGTGCGCGCCAGCGCGACGCGCTGCTGCATCCCGCCAGAGAGGGTATGGGGGTAGGCTCCCGCGAAGGCGCTCAGCTCCATCATCTCCAGCAGCGCCTCCGGCGTGGGGGCCGGGCGCTGTTGCGCGGGATTCAAGTGGCGGGGAAGCCGGACGTTATCGAGCACGGTGGCCCAGGGAAGCAGCGCCGGGCTTTGCGCCATCCAGCCGATGGCTTTGCTGCGCCGGGCCTGGGCGGGCGGCGCGCCATCGAGCTGCACTGCCCCGCTGGTGGGGCGAAGCTGGTCGGCGATGAGGCGCAGGAGCGTGGACTTACCGCAGCCGCTCGGCCCAATCAGCGCGACGAAGCTCCCGGAGGGGATTTCGAGCGTCAAGGGCGACAGGGCCGCCAGCGATGCGCGACGTTCTACAAAGGTCTTGCTCACTTGGTGTAGTGCAATGTGCATGAATGTCATCCGTGGTTAAGTTATCGCCCATTATAGCGGATTGAGGATAGGGAGCAAGCGCCCGGATTCACATATCGGTGGGTATAGGACAAAGTGTAGGGAGAAGTACGAAAATCGTCTGATAAAACCCTGCTGTGGTCGGTCTCCGACCGTGCCACAGTCTTAACGGGCGCGGTCGGAGACCGGCCCGAGCGTTTCCCAATAATTTGTCCTATTCACATATCGGTGTGTACACGTAACTACTCACCCTGGCTCCGAGGGGATCGTCAGATCCCCGTCAAGTCAAAATTATCTAGGACTACGTTGTATAGCAGCCTGGAATTTGCTTGTGCCTCCACGCCGGATCTGGCGATCCGGCTAGAGCCTGAGTAGATACAATAAAACTATCAACTCCCGACTCATTGACTCGCCGACTCGCTTAGGAGCATGGACTGATGACCGTAACCGAAACACCCATCACGACCGGCGGGCGGGGAAACCGCCTGCTGTTAGAAGCGCTTCTTCTGGGGCTGATCGTGGCCCTGATTGCCGCGCTCTTCTTCTGCGGCTGGGTCTTTCTGCGCCGCATCGCCACGCTCTACCGGGGCCACATCTACCCCAACATCTACGCGCTGGGCGTCCAGTTGGAGGGGCTGACGCCCGAACAGGGCGCAGCGGCGCTCGAAGCCGTCGCGGAGCGCGTGGCGGTCGGCAGTCTGGTCTTCACCGATGGCGCGGCGACCTATCCCTTCAGCGCTGCGGAGGCCGGACTGCGCGTGGACACCCGCGCGACGGCGGAGGCCGCCTACACCATCGGACGCAGCGATGATTTGCGGTCGCAAACGGCGGTTTGGATCACCTATCAGGATGTCCCGCCCACCTTCACCGTGGACGCGATGCGCGCTCGCGTCCTGCTCGAACAGCTCGCCCTGGAGATCTCCGTCCCGCCGGTTCCGGCGCGTCTGCAACTGGAGCAAGGGCAGCTAATCATCGTGCCGGGGGAGAGCGGGCGCGTGCTCAACATCGAAGGGACGCTGGTGCAGCTCCTTGCGCTGCCCGCCGAGCCGGGCCATATCACCGTGCCGCTGGTCTTCGAGACGGTCACGCCCCCGCAGCCCGATGCGGAGCTCGTGCGCGAGCAGGTGACGGCGCTGACCTCGCGGCGCATCGAGCTCTTCGCCTATGATGTCCTCACCAATGAGATGTTGACCTGGGCCTTGGAAAGCGACACGCTCATCGAATGGCTCTACCTGGAGGAGATCGCGGGCGAGCCGCAGGTCTCCGTTGATCCGGCGGCGGCGCGGGCCACGCTGGAGCAGCTGGCGGCGGCGCTCGGCGACGGGCGCGGCTTCCGCTACGAAGAGGCTACGCGCCAGCTCCTCGACATCTTCACAGCGGGCGGCGGGCGGGTGCAGCTCTACCTCACCCACCCGGAGCGCGTCTACACCGTGCGGCAGGGCGACACGCTCACCAGCATCTCCGCCCAATTCGGGATGCCTCCGGGCCTGGTCATGGAGGCCAACCCGCAGATTGATTACGACCGCTTGAGCGTGGGGCAAACCCTGATCATTCCCTCGCAAGACCTCCTCACGCCCTACATGCCCATCCTCGATAGGCGCATCGTCATCAGCATCGCCGAACAACGCCTGCGCGTCTACGAAAACGGCGCCTTGCTCTACGACTGGCCGACCTCGACCGGCATGGCCGATTCCCCCACCCTGCGCGGCGTCTTCCAGATCGTCAGCAAGGAGGAAAATGCCTACGCCAGCCAGTGGGACCTCTGGATGCCCTACTTCATGGCGATCTATCCGGCCGGCGGCACCGTCTACAACGGCATCCACGAACTGCCGATTCTGCAGAACGGGCAACGCCTCTGGGAGGGCAATCTGGGGCGGCCCGCCTCGTTCGGGTGCATCATCCTGGGGATTCCGCAGGCGGAAACGCTCTTCCGGTGGGCCGATATTGGCGTCATCGTGGCGATTGAATAGCTGCACAAGTCGCCAGCGGCAAGCAACAAGCGGCAAAAAGACCTGCTGTGGCCGGTCTCCGACCGTGCCACAGTCTTAACGGGCGCGGTTGGAGACCGGCCTGAGCGTTTCCCAATAATTTGCCCTATACCCAACAACTTGCGCCTGTGCGAAACTGCGCTACCTTGAGCGTATCTATTGAAGTCAGGCATCCGCGCCATCTTCCTGCCCGCCTTTGCCACGGATGCTCCCTATTCACCGTCATGCATTGAAAGGAGTTGCCTTGATGAAACCTATTCGCACCTTTTCGATTATCCCCTCATTGCCGGAACCCCTGGAACCCTTGCGCGAGCTGGCCTACAACCTGCGTTGGGCCTGGAACCACGACACCATCGAACTCTTCCGCCGGCTGGATAGCGACCTGTGGGAGAGTACCAACCACAACCCGCTGCTGATGCTCGGCAAGATTGACCAACAGCGCCTCACGGAAGCGGTCAACGACGCGGGCTTCATGGCCCATTTCAACCGCGTCTGGCGCGATTTTCAAGCCTATCTCGATGACAATGAGAATTCGTCCTGGTTTGTACGCACCTATGGCGAACGCGACCAGCCGCTCATCGCCTACTTCTCCGCCGAGTTCGGCGTCACCGAATGCCTCTCGATCTTTGCCGGGGGGCTGGGCGTCCTTTCCGGCGACCACCTCAAATCGGCCAGCGATCTGGGCCTGCCGCTGGTGGGCGTGGGCCTGCTCTACCAACAGGGCTACTTCCAGCAATATCTCAACCAGGCCGGCTGGCAACAGGAAATCTACGCCGATAACGACTTCGATAACCTGCCCCTGCGCCTGGAGAAAGATGACCAGGACGCGCCCCTGATAATCACCGTGAAGATCAGCGGGCGCGAGGTGCAGGCGCAAATCTGGCGCGCGCAAGTCGGGCGCGTTTCCCTCTACCTGCTGGATACCAACCTGCTGGAAAATCGCCCCGACGACCGCGACATCACCGATCAGCTCTACGGGGGCGATCAGGAGATGCGCATCAAGCAGGAGATCGTGCTGGGCATCGGCGGCTACCGGGCGCTGAAGGCGCTGGGCCTCGAACCGGCAGTCTATCACGTCAACGAGGGGCACTCCGCATTCCTGGCGCTGGAGCGGATCCGCTGCCTGATGGAGGAGAAGAGCCTCACCTTCACCCAGGCGCGCGAGGCGGCGTCGGCGGGGCTGGTCTTCACCACCCACACCCCTGTCGCCGCCGGGCACGACCGCTTCTCGCCCCAGTTGATGGAACGCTACTTTGTGGACTACATTGACCAATTGGAGCTTTCCTGGGATGATTTCCTCGCGCTAGGCCGCGTCAACCGCCACGATCACCAAGAGCTGTTCTGCATGACTGTCCTGGCGATGCGGCTGGCGTCGCACACCAACGGGGTGAGCCAGCTGCACGGTCAGGTCAGCCGTGAGATGTGGCGCAGCCTCTGGCCCGGCGTCGCCGAGGAGGAGATCCCCATTACCGCGATCACCAACGGCGTCCACTTCCTCTCGTGGATTTCGCGCGACATGAAAGAGCTCTACGACCGCTACCTCGGCCCGCGCTGGCGCGAGGAGCCTGCCGATCAGGAGGTCTGGCAACGGGCGGAGCGCATCGCCGCCGAGGAGCTCTGGCGCACCCACGAACGGCGCCGCGAGCGATTGGTCGCCTTTGCGCGCAATCGCCTGCGCGAGCACATCGCCCGGCGGGGCGGCTCCCAGCGCGATATCGAGGCCGCCAACGAAGTACTCGACCCTGAGGCGTTGACCATCGGCTTTGCGCGGCGCTTCGCCACCTACAAGCGCGCCACCCTCATCCTCAGCGATCCCGACCGGCTGGCACGCTTCCTCAACAACCCGGAACGCCCCGTGCAGCTCATCTTTGCGGGCAAGGCGCATCCCCGCGACGATCCCGGTAAGGAGCTGATCAAGGAGATTGTGGCGCTGTCGCGTCAGGAACGCTTCCGCCGCCACATCATCTTCCTGGAGGACTACGATATGACCATCGCGCGCTACCTGGTGCAGGGCTGCGATGTCTGGCTCAACACGCCGCGCCGCCCCCGTGAGGCGAGCGGCACCAGCGGCATGAAGGCCACCGCCAACGCGGTGCTCAACCTCAGCATCCTTGATGGCTGGTGGGATGAGGCCTACACGCCGCAGGTCGGCTGGGCGATTGGGCAAGGCGAAATGTACAACGATCGCCAATATCAGGATCAAGTGGAGGCCGAGGCGCTCTACGAGCTGTTGGAGCGGAATGTAATCCCCACTTTCTACGAACGTGACCAGGGCGGCCTGCCCCGGCGCTGGATTGACATGATGAAGAAAAATATCAGTGTGCTCTGTCACTTTTTCAACACCAACCGCATGGTAGCAGAGTATACCGAGCGCTTCTACATGCCTACCGCCGAGCGGTACACCCGGCTCACCGCTGAGGAACTAACAGGGGCCAAGGCGCTGGCCGATTGGCATCGGCGCATCGAGCAGGGCTGGTCCGAGGTGCGCGTCGTATCAGTGAAGGCGCAGCTGCCCAGCGCAGAGCCTAAAGTGAGTGAGACCATCGGGGCTGAGGCTTGGGTGCGGCTGGGCGAGCTCAACCCGGAGGATGTGTGTGTGGAGCTCTATCTAGGTCCGGTGGACGCACATGGCAACATCATAGAGGCGCAAACGGTGGCGATGGAACTGTCCGAAACACAAGACGGCCTCTATCGCTATGTGGTGGAGGCCGTCCCCTGTGAACGGAGTGGGCTGCACGGCTACACCGTGCGGATCATTCCCGAACACGAGGACATGGTGACATCACTGTTGCCGGGATTCATCGTGTGGGCCTCGTGATTGCACCATAAGCAGCCGAGGCTTCCCCGCCAGATCGGGAAGCACGGCAATGGCAGCCTTTCGGAAAGCGGCCTGGGCCAATGCCTGGGCCGCTTTTGCTTGCTGCTCACCGATCTCGACGAGCAGCAGCCCGCCGGGACGGAGCGCCTGGCGCGCCTGGGGCAGCAGACGGCGGATGACGTTGAGGCCATCATCGCCGGCGAGCAGCGCGAGGGGCGGCTCCTGCCGGACGGAGCGGGGCAGCGCGTCCCATTCAGGAACAGCAACGTAGGGCGGATTGCTGACGATGAGGTCAAGCGATTGGGGCAGCGGAGCCAGCAGATCGCCCTGGTGGAAGGTGATGCGGGCGATGACGCCGTGGCGCACGGCGTTGGCCCGCGCAACCTCGAGCGCGACGGCGGAGAGGTCGCTGGCGTGGAGATGCAGGCGCGGGGTATGTACCGCAAGCGCGATGGCGATGCAGCCGGAACCGACGCCCACATCGGCGGCGACGGCATCAGGGTGTGTCCGCAGCCAGTCCAGAGCGGTCTCGACAAGCAGTTCCGTCTCCGGGCGGGGAATCAGCACCGCCGGGGTGATGGCGAAATCCAGCCCGTAGAACTCGATGTGGCCGGTGATGTAGGGCAGCGGCTCCCCCGCAGCGCGTCGCGCGAGCAACCGTGCGTAGGCCGCGCGTGCAGCGGGCGCGAGGGTCTGCTCTGGATGGGCGTGCAGGTAGGTGCGCGGACGTTCGAGCAGATGCGTCAGCAACAATTCCGCTTCCAGGCGCGGATTCGAGGTGTGCGCTGCCAGCGTGCGGCTGCCCGCGTGCAGGGCGTCGCCCAGCGTGAGCGGCTGCTCAGCGGATGAGGCCAGCATGGCGCAGATCCTCCAGCAAGAGGCGCTTGAGCGGCGCATCGGTGCGGAGCGGCGCGTACCGTCCGCCATGCTGTCCCGCCAGGGCGCGTAGATCATCCTGCCAGCGGGTGAAACGGCGGTGGTAGGCGGTGAGTGCGGCGCGATCAATCGTGAGCTCGCGCCTGGCCCCGCTCTCGCTATCAATCAGGCGCAGATCGCCGCGCAGGGTGGGGTTCAGCTCCTCCGGGGTGAGCAGGTGCAGGAGAATGATCTCGTGGCCGCGCCCGGCGAGCGCGGTGAACCCGGCGGCGAGGCCCGGCGGATCGTAGCCGTCGGTGAGGAGCAGCAGCAATCCGGGGCGGGTCTGGCGGCTGGCGTAGGCGCGCAGCGCGGGGCCGAGCGCCGTTGCAGCAGCGGGGGCCAGCGCCGCGATCCACTGCTCCCAGGCGACCAGGCGCGCCCGCCCGCGACCCGGCCCCCAGGCGGCGGTAAGATCCGACCCCTGGAGCAAGCCGCCGGCGAGCTGATCGCCGTTGAGGAGCGCCAACGCGCCGAGCGCGGCGGCGAGCTGTTGCGCGGCGGGCCAGCGTCCCCACGCCATCGACCCGCTGCCATCGAGCAGAACAGTGACGGCAAGGTCCTCCTCTTCCTCGTGGAGGCGCACGTAGGGGCGGTCAAGCCGCGCGTAGAGGTTCCAATCAACGCGGCGGGGATCATCGCCGGGGGTGTAATCGCGGTAGTCGGCGAACTCCAGGCCGACGCCGCGCCGGGTGGAGCGGCGCTCGCCCCACGTACCGCCCCGGCGGCGCTTGCGGGTCTGGTAGCGCAGCTGGCTGAGCCAGCCGAGGGCCTCCCCGAGCTGAAAATCAGGCAGGGACATGGTCAAGCAGCGCGGCGATCAGACTATCGGCGGTGATGTCGGCGGCCTCTGCGGCGTAGGTGAGGATGAGGCGGTGGCGCAGCGCCGCCGGCGCGACAGCGCGTACGTCCTCCGTAGCGACGTTGTAGCGCCCCGCCAGCAGTGCAGCGACTTTGGCCCCCAAGATGAGGGCCTGCGTCCCACGCGGGCTGGCCCCGTAGCGGACGTAACGTCGCACCTCCTCGAGAGCGTCGGGGTTATCGGGATGAGTGCCGACGGTGAGGCGGGCGGCGTACTCGCTCACAGGCGTGGCGACGGGCACGCCGCGCGCCAGGGCCTGCAGCGCCAGGACCGTCTCGCCGTCGGCGACGGGGTCGGGGATGGGCTGGACGGCCCCGGTGGTGCGCGCAGTGATCTCCACCAGCTCCGCAGCGGTGGGGTAGCCCACGTTGATCTTGAAGAGAAAGCGGTCGAGTTGGGCCTCCGGCAGCGGATAGGTCCCTTCGAGTTCGATGGGGTTCTGCGTGGCGAGGACAAGGAAGGGCAGGTCGAGCCGGTAGGTCTGCCCCCCTACGCTGACCTGGCGCTCCTGCATGGCCTCCAGCAGGGCCGATTGGGTCTTGGGCGTGGCGCGGTTGATCTCGTCTGCGAGGAGCAAGTTGGTGAAGATGGGGCCACGGTGGAAGCGGAAATGCCGCTCGCCGCCAGCGGTGATCTCGAGCACATCAGTGCCGAGGATGTCGGCGGGCATGAGGTCGGGGGTGAACTGGACGCGGTTGAAGTCGAGCCGAAGTACTTGGGCGAGGGTGCGCACGAGCATCGTCTTGCCCAGGCCGGGCAGGCCCTCGAGCAGCAGGTGTCCGTCGGCGAGCAGGGCGATGAGCGTGTGGCGCACCACCTCGCGCTGGCCGACGATGACCTGGCCGATGGCGGCTTCGATCTGGGCCGCAATTTCGCTAAACTGTGAGGGTGAGATTTCTAAAGGCATCGGGCCTCCTTTCTGTTAGCGCATCGAGATGTTGAAGAAGAAATAACCGAAGAGGGGAGAACACAAGAGCACCAGCCCACCCAGGAGCAGCACGAGGCCCAGAAGACGCAGGGTGAGGGGCGATCCTAGCCAGGGGGTCTCCTCGCACTGGCCGGATTGAGCCAAGAAATAGCCGCCGCCCAGCAACAGGCCCAATCCGCCAAAGAGCAGGATGGGCAGCAGGCAAATAGAAAAGGACATCGCCATGGATCACACTCCTGGACGCGCCCAAAGGCGGCAGAAGGCGCACAGCCCAGGCGCGGTGGTGGGCTGTCCGCATTGCGTGCAGGGGTGCAGATCGCTGGAACGATCTTCATCCAGGCAAAAGAGGCCCTCTTGTTTGGCCTTGACAAAGCCAACGTAAAAGTGGAGCTTAGTGCCGGGGGCGCGATGCTCCATTTGTGCGAGCGTCTCCTTGTGCCTGAGACTGGTCGCGCCACGGGAGAAGGGGCACTCGTCGTAGATGTAGTCAATCTCCTGGAGAAGGGTGTAGGCCGCGGTGTCACGTTCGTAGAAGCGACAGAAGGGCTTGACCTTGCGGGCCAATCCCTCGCCGTCGGCGGGGAGGACGGGGGCCTGGCGCTTGAGATAGTCTGCCTGCCAGTGTAGGACGTTGCCGAAGAGGACAGCGGCCTCGTCATCGAGATTGTGGCCGGTGGCGAGGACGTCGTAGCCCTCGGTATGGGCGATGCGGTTCATCTCATGGCGCTTGATGAGGCCGCAGACGGCGCAAGGGCGATTATCCTTGCGCCTGCGCCGGGCGACTTCGGGAACGGTCTCGCCGTAGGTCGCGGCGATGTCCACGACGATGAGCCGCGCGGCAGGGTGCGCGGCGGCAAAAGCCGCGCTTTTGGCCTGCGATTGCGCCGAATAGTCGCAACCACCGTCAATGCCCAGGTTGATGTAGAGGCCGTCCGCCTGATAGCCGAGCGCGAGCAGCACCTCCCACAGCGCCAGACTATCCTTGCCGCCGGAAACGGCGACGAGAACGCGCTCCTCTGGGGTGAACATCCGGTACTTATGGAGGGTGCGGGCGGTCTGCTGGCGGAACCACTCAATGTAGTGGTCGCCGCAGAGGGCCAGCTTGTGCTGGCGCATATTGTAAGCGGCAGGCTGCGCGCACCGACGGCACTTCATGCGCTACCCCCCTGAGACGACGGCAACGATTTTGACCTCATCGCCCTGGCGCAGGTGTTGATCCTCGGTAACGAGCTGCCCATTGCGCACGACGAGGACATTTTCGGGCAGAATATCGAGCGCCTTGAGCAGCGCCCTCACCTGCATTGTCTGATCGAATTCCCACTTACGGTCACGATAGGTCACTTGCATAGTCAGTTGGATTCCTCACAATGGGGAAGGAAAAGCGGGGGCTACCTGGTGAAAGCAGCCCCCGTCGGTATGCTGCACAGGTTAAGCTTCTTGCTGGAAGCGCTGCTCCAGCTGGTCAAGCAGCTCCGCCGCCTCGACGAGCTTATCGAGCGGGTTTTGAGCGCCCACGAAGTAGCGATAATCACACGGCATGATATCCAATAGTTTACTCATGGTCTCTTTGTGCTTACGAATGGTCTCCGGCGCTACCTGGTAGTACTCGCCCATCTTTTCGATAGGCGCATCGCGCAGATTGACCTTGCGGACGGTGTAATCGAGGGCGGCGGCCCAGGCTTCGGGCTTGGGGATGGCGAGCGGCTCCTCACCCAGGGCAATGCGGAACTCAACCCACATCTGGATGGCTGCGCCGATCATCTCCAGCGGAAGCTGCGAGGCGGACATCTTGGCGGTGAGAATCTCCTCAACGGGGTCCATACCGGTGGAGAAGAGCTGTTCGATGCGGTTGGCGACAGGGGAATTGGGATCGAGCCGCAAGAAGTTAGCCAGGGAACGCAAGGAGCGGTCAAAATCGCCATAGCGAGAGAGCGCCTGCGCGAGCTTCATGTGATAGCTGGCCTTGTTTGGTGTTATTTTGAGGGCTGCCTCGAGCTTCTGGATGGCGACCTCAACGTCCCAGCGATCATAGGCGGCCAATGCCTCCTGGTAAAGCGCCTCAGCTTTCTTGCGATCTGTTGTGCTTGGAGATGGACTCATCGCGTGCCTCCGTTGTTATCCTGTGTTGTCTTTTATTATAGCACTATCATAGGGGCTGCCAAGAGCGCCACAGATGCTTTACAAAGCCCCTAAACGCGGTATACTTTTGAGCGTTTGGATAAAGAGGAGTATGGGGGAAGGTCATGAACCACACAAATAAGGTCTGGCAAACTGAGCCACGTGAGACAGTGCAAAGTTGGTTAGCCGATGGGCGCACCTTCGAAGCGCCGAAGGGCACGACGCTCAAGGCGTTTTTTGAGGCCGCCTATCCTGATCCGCCGGTACCTGTCATTGCCGCATTGGTGGGGGGGGTACTGCGCGAGCTGACATGGGAGCTGGCACAGGATAGTCGGGTCAAGCCGATCTTTCTGTCGGAATCCGATGGCGTGCGGATCTATCGCCGCTCGCTGACCTTCCTGCTGATCGCCGCCGCCCATCGTCTGTTCCCAGACGTAGAAGTCTACATAGATCACTCCCTACCTTTCGGCGCATTTTTCTGCGAAGCAGCCAACCGCGAGCCGTTCAGCCCGGCGGAGCTGGACGCGATCACCGCTGAGATGCACCGTTTAGTCGCCGCCGACCTGCCCATCGTGCGGGAAGAATTGCCCCTGGATGAGGCATTGGCGCTCTTTGAAGAGCGCGGCGTCATGGACAAAGTCCACCTCTTCCAGAGCCGTATTCGCAATCAAAGGATGCATCTACGTCTCTATAACCTGGATGGCTATCGAGACTACTTCCACGGCTACATGGTCCCCTCGACGGGATACTTGCGGTATTTTGAACTCTTGCCCTGGGGCGAAGAGGGCTTCATTTTGCGCTTCCCGCGCCGTCACGAGCCGACGCAATTGCAGGAGGTGCAGGATTCCCCACAACTGCTTCAGGTGTTCCGAGAATATGGCAGCTGGCTGCGGCTCTTGCGCGTTGAAAATGTCGCGGGGCTGAACGAAGCCATCGCCGCCGACCGCCTGCGGCAGATCGTACTCGTCTCGGAGGCGCTGCACGAGCGCAAAATCGCGGACATCGCGCGCCAGATTCAATGCCAACGCGAAAAGGTGCGCTTGGTGCTCATCGCCGGCCCTTCCTCTTCGGGGAAGACGACCTTCTCGCGCCGGCTGGCGGTGCAGCTGTTGGCGCATGGTTTGCATCCCTTCGCCCTGGAGATGGACAACTACTTCGTCGAACGGGAGCTGACGCCCCGCGACGAGCATGGCGAATACGATTTCGAAGCGTTGGAGGCATTAGACCTGGCCCGGCTCAACGCCGACCTCAACGCGCTCCTGGCGGGCGAAGAGGTGCAACTGCCGCGCTTCAACTTCAGAACCGGCCACCGCGAGGTGGGCGAACGGGTGAAGTTGCGCCCGGAACACATCATCATCCTGGAGGGCATCCACGGCCTCAATCCCGCGCTGGTTCAGGCGGTGCCGGAGAGCTGCACCTACCGTATCTACGTCTCGGCGCTGACGCAGCTGAACCTCGACCGGCACAATCGCGTCCCCACCACCGACACGCGACTGATCCGCCGCATCGTGCGCGACGCGCGCACGCGCGGCTACAATGCGGAAGAGACGCTGGCCCGCTGGCAAAGCGTCCGTCGCGGCGAGAAGCGCTACATCTTCCCCTATCAGGAAAACGCGGATGTAATGTTCAACTCGGCGCTGGCCTATGAGATGGCAATGTTGAAGCCCCTTGCCGAGCCGCTGCTGTTGCAGGTGCGACCGGAATCGCCGCAATCCGTGGAAGCAAAGCGCCTGCTGACCTTCCTGCAATGGTTCACCCCGGCTTCGGCAGATAACACGCCAGAGAACTCGATCCTGCGGGAGTTTGTGGGCGGGCAGGCGCTCGATGGTTTCCACTGGGATTAGCTGTGACGATGCACTGTCCTGACTGTAACGCCGCAGTAGAACCGGGGGGGATGGTGTGCCCGCAGTGCGGCGCGATTCTCACAGCGCCGTCCCCCTCCACAGCGGCCTCCACATCTTCGGAGAATGCAGCGGATGCGGTCCCCACTGCGAGCAAAGCTCGCCTGTGGTGGCAACGGCTGCTGCCCCTATCGCTTGCGCTGCTTTTCTTCATTGTGGCGCTGGTAGCGGCGGGTTACGCGGGCGTCTACGTGGGCGAGCGCGACCGAGAGGAGCAACGGCAAGCCACCCTCGAAGCGCATTACCAGGCAGGCATCGTCGCCCTGAACGAAGGGCGCTTCGAGCGCGCCGTGAGCGAGTTCGCCTATGTCTTGCAGCTCGAGCCCCAAAACGCGCTGGCCCAACAAGGGCTGGCGGAGGCCCAGGCGCGGCTGGTGGTGCTTCCCACCCCCACCTCAGAAGCAGAACAATCCCTGGCCGAACAGCTCTTCGAGCAGGCGCAGGCCGCCTATGAGGATGAGGAATGGAGCGCGGTAGCCAACACGCTCACCCAACTGCGCCGCCTGGATATCTATTATCGCCGCGAAGCCGTCGAGGACTTGCTCTTCCAAAGCCTCTATAACGCGGGACAGGAGCTGCTCGCCTCCGAAAACATAGAGCAAGGCATCTCGTATCTCGATCAGGCGATTGCCCTGCGCCCCTACGAAGTCGCTTCCGAGGTCTACGCCGAGCGCAACCTGGCGGCGCGGTACTTAGATGCACTAGGCTACTGGGGCGTGGATTGGAATGACGCGGTCCGCGCCTTTGAGGAGCTTTACGAAACGACGCCCTACTACCGCGACGTCAGCACGCGGCTTTACCGGGCCTATCTGGAATACGGAAATTTCCACTTCGAGCAAGGTGAGATGTGCCCGGCGGAGCAGGTCTACGCACGCGCGATCCGCCGCTTTGGCGATCCACAGGGAACCTTGGAGGAGCGGCACACGGAGGCCGCGCAAGTCTGTCTGGTCGCTACGCCTGCCCCGGTGGATGGCGCTGACCCGGTGTTGACGCCACGGCCCATCCCCGGCTTTACGGTAGGCCGCCTGGCCTATCCGGTCTACAACAGCAACGCGGGCACGTATGACCTATTCGCCCTGTATACCGATGGGCGCATCATCCGCGTCTCAAGCAACGCGGATCAACCCTGGTGGGAATGGGGGACTGGGCGGCTCGTCTACCGCGACAAGATCAACGGCGGCGTGCGCATGGTACTTCCCGAAGAGGGCGTGCCCTTGCAATTGCTGGCGCCGGGAGGGCAGGGATGGCCGACCCTCTCGCCTGATAGCCAGCGGATGGCCTATTCCGCCCCGGCAGAGGATGGCACGTGGTACATCTACATCGCCAACACGAACGGCTCCGGAGAGCCGCAACGCCTGGCGCGGGGATGGGCGCCGGCATGGGGGCGCTCCGGCTGGCTGGCCTACACCGGCTGCGAGGCGGATGGTGACACTTGCGGCATCTACATTGACAATCCCGATGACGATCAACCGCCCCGGCGCTTGACGGGCAGCACAGAAGACACCGCGGTGACTTGGTCGCCGGCGGGCAATATGATGGCCTACATGGGGCGGGCCGCAGGCAACTGGGATATTTTCCTGCTAAGCCCCGAAGGGTGGGTCGCGCAGTTCACAACGGATACTTCAGATGAAGGAATGCCGGTGTGGTCGCCGGATGGCAGCAGCCTCGCCTTCGTGAGCAATCGGGGCGGCGAGTGGGCCATCTATGTGATGACGATGGACGGGCAAAACCTCAATCGCATCGTGGATTTGGGCGGACCGCTGCCGGGCTGGGAAAATCAGCGGCTCTCGTGGGCGCCTTGACGAACGCGCAAAATCGAGTATAACGAAGACGTTCGGGGCGTAGCGCAGCTTGGTTAGCGCGCACGGTTTGGGTCCGTGAGGTCGGCGGTTCAAATCCGCCCGCCCCGACTGAACCATTCGCAGCCCCCATCCGGGGGCTGTTGCGTATCCCTCACAAGACCTGTCAGGTTTCAAAAACCTGACGGTCTGAGAAAAAGCCATTTTCAGAGGAAAAAGTATGGAAAAGATCGCCTATCAGGGTTGGCAAAACTGCTATCGGCTCTCCAATGCGCATCTCACCCTCATCGTCACCGGCGATGTAGGCCCGCGCGTGATTGACCTGCGGCTGGGCGCGGGGGAAAACCTCTTCGCGCAATATGCGGAGTGGCTGGGCCGCACCGGCGACGCCGAGTGGCACAACTACGGCGGCCATCGGCTGTGGCACGCCCCGGAGGTGGCTCCTCGCACCTACGCGCCCGACAACAGCCCCGTCACCGTCGAGCCGCATCCCGACTTCGTGCGCTTCATCCAGCCGGTGGAGGCCACCACCGGCATCGAAAAGTCGCTCGATCTCCATCTCGATCCACACGCGGCGCGGGTGAAGGTGGTCCATCGCCTGCGGAACACCAACCTCTGGGCCATCACCCTGGCCCCGTGGGCGCTCTCGGTGATGGCCCCTGGCGGTGTGGCTATCGCGCCGCTGCCGCCGCGTGGCTCCCACGTCGAAAATCTGCTGCCCACGAGCACCCTCGCGCTGTGGGCCTATACCAACATGGCCGATTCGCGATGGACGTGGGGCGAGCGGTACGTCCTGCTCCGTCAGGATCCCCAGGCGACGACCCCGCAGAAGGCCGGCTTTGCCGTGCCCGATGGCTGGGTGGCCTACGCCCGCGCCGGGCAGCTCTTCGTCAAGACCTTCGCCTACGATGTGACCGCGTGCTATCCCGATCTGGGCAGTGCGGTGGAGCTCTTCACCAACACGCGGATGTTGGAGGTGGAGACGTTGGGGCCGCTTACCACGCTGGAGCCAGGCGCAGCGGTCGAGCATGTGGAGCAGTGGCAGCTCTTCGATGAAGTGCCGCTCCCCACGAACGATGCAGACGTGCGCGCGCACATCCTGCCGCACGTCCAGGCGGGCCGGGAAGGGACATGATGCTACACGTCCACTTTGCCCATCCGCTGGCCCCCGCCGAGCAGGCGCATCTGGAGTCGCTCTTATTGCCGGAGATCACGCTCACCGCCGGGGCCGAGCCGCCGGAGCCTGCCGCTTACAACATCCTGGTGGCAGGGCGGCCCACGCGCGCGCAGCTCGCAGCAAGTCCGCAGCTGCGCGTGCTGATCATCCCCTGGGCGGGGCTGCCGCCGGAGACCTCGGCGCTCGTGCGCGATTTCCCGCATATAGCAGCCCACAACCTGCACCATAACGCGCTTCCCGTTGCGGAGATGGTGATCGCGTTGCTGCTCGCGGCGGCCAAAGCCATCGTCCCGATGGATCGGGCGTTGCGCGCCCACAATTGGACGCCGCGCTACGGCCCCAATCCCGCGATCCTGCTCCACGGGCGGCGGGCGCTCATCCTCGGCTACGGCGCAATCGGGCGACATGTGGCGCGGCTCTGCCAGGGGGTGGGGATGACCGTCACGGCGACCCGGCGCACACTCGCCGCCCCCACAACCGAGGACGGGGTGGCGCTCCATCCGGCGGAGGCGCTGCCATCGCTACTCCCTGCCGCCGACGCGCTGCTCATCTGCCTGCCGCTCACCTCCGAGACCGAGGGGCTGATCGGCGCGGCGGAGCTGGCCCTGCTGCCGCCGCACGCGATGCTCGTCAACGTGGGACGCGGCCCGATTGTGGATCAGGCGGCGCTCTACGCGGCGCTGAAGAGCGGTGCACTCCACGCAGCCGGGCTGGATGTCTGGTACAACTACCCGGTCCGCCAGGGCGAGGCCGATCCGCGCGCTCACACGCCCCCGGCGGATTATCCCTTCCACGAGCTGGATAACGTGGTGATGAGTCCCCATCGTGCCGGCGGATTGGGAACCGCCGAGACGGAAGACTTCCGCATGGAGCAGTTGGCGGCGCTGTGCAACGCTGCCGCGCACGGCGAGCCGCTCCCCAACCGTGTTGATTTGGACGCGGGGTATTAAAATTTCGCCACTAATTTCACGAATTACACTAATCATTCATCCATTTGTGAAATTGATGTAATTCATGGCTTTTTTCCAGGGAGGAAACCATGACCGAACGAGATATTGACCGGTTTCAGAAAGAACGCCTACTCCTCAACGACATCGTGATGCAGTACGCCGGGCGCGACATCAAGCGCTTCTACAACCTCGATACGCAGGTCTATCGCGACGGCGCGCTGCCCGCCCGGACCAAGGAGCTGCTGGGGCTGGTGGCGTCCACCGTGCTGCGCTGCGACGATTGCATCAAGTACCACCTCGTCCAGTGCCGCGAGACGGGCGTCGCCACCGAGGAGCTGCAAGAGGCGCTGGCGGTCGCGCTCATCGTCGGCGGCTCGATTGTCATCCCGCATCTGCGCCGGGCCTTCCGCGCGTGGGACGAGTTGCTGGAGGCGACCCCATCCGAGGAGGCGTAGGCGCGCGTGGAGAATTGAGCGCTGCCTGTTTGATTCCTCTCGGTTTCACGTTATCATAGGGATAAGATGAAGGGTAGTTCCCTTATTAAATGTTGCCGAACAATGAAACCAGAGTTAGCCACGAATTTCACGAATTAACCCTAATTTATCGCCTATCTTGGTGAAAATTGGTGTTAATTCGTGGCTAAGATAGCGCCCATATCATACAACGTTATTACCATACTCAAGAGGGTGACTATCCGGGTGGCGAAGTAGAGGCAATCCATGACCCATCCCCAAGAGGAACACCAAGCGCCTGCCGCACATCCTGACCCGATGGCGGGTGTGACGCTGTCCCAAGTCCTCCACTACCGCCCGAACCTGCTCCCCTATCTCCAGGATTTGTTGACCGCGGTGGTGGCCCACGTCCCTCACCTCGTGGCGGAGCTGCTGCTTGAAGACCCCGACCCGCGCCCGCGCGCGCTCCCCCTGGAGGGGACGGTCATGTTCGCCGACATTGACGGCTTCACACCGCTGGCAGAGCGCTTCTCCGAGGCCGCTTCCGAGGAGGGCGCGGAGGAGCTCACCGAGATGGTGAACCGCTTTATGCAACTGCTGATCCCCATCACGGCGCGCTACGGCGGCGACCTGCAAAAATTCGGCGGGGATGCGGGACTGCTGCTCTTCCACGGCGAGGGACACGCGCTGCGCGCGGTCGCGGCGGCGTTGGAGGTGCAGGCGGCGATGCAGGCGCAGATGCGCGCTTTGCAGACCTCGTTGGGCGAGTTCTCGCTGCGCATCGCCATCGGCCTCGGCTCCGGGCGGATGGTGGGATTGGGCGTGGGCGATAGCGCCGGGCGCGATTTCCTGCTGATCGGCGACCCGCTGGACGCGATGGGCCGGGCGCAGAGCGCCGCCCCGCCTGATGGCACAGTCGTCGCGGCGGAGACGTTGGCCGCCTGCGGCGATGCCGTGGCCCACGAGTCGCTAGGCGACGACCTCCATCTCATCACCGGCCTGGAAGGAGCGTCTCCCGAGATGGAGACATCCGCACGCCTGACCTTCCCCAAGATCGAACCCGCCGCGCAGCTGCAATGGCTGCTCTCGCGGCTGGACGTCCTCTCGCCCCACCTGGCGCCCGGCCTGCTCGAACGGCTCGTCACCGCGCCCGACCCGGAGACGGTCTACCTGTGGAGCGACTTGCGCCAGGTCACAGTGATGATGCTCTCGCTGCCCGCCCTGCCCCCGCTGCTGGCGCATTGGGAGGATCGGGCGCAGTTACAAGTGCAGGTGGAGCAGGTCAGCGCGGCATTTGTGCAGGTGCGCGATACCATCCACCGCTACGATGGCATCGTGAACAAGATCGGCATCTCACCCAAAGGCCCCTACCTGATGGCGCTCTTTGGCGCGCCGCGCGCCCACGAGGACGATCCTTTGCGGGCCTTGCTCGCCGCGCTGGAGCTTCAGGAATACTTCGATGGGCAATTGCAATTTGGTATCAACACCGGCTACGTCTTCGCCGGCGACATGGGCACGGCGGCGCGGCGGGAGTACACCGTCATGGGCGACGAGGTCAATCTGGCCTATCGGATGATGGCGACGTGCCAGCCGGGCGAAATCTGGCTAGGGCCGACCACCTACCATCACCCCGCCGTGCGCAACCGCGCCGAGGGGCGCTTGGGACGGGGCACTCGCTTCAAAGGGAAGCGCGATCCCATCACCCCGTTCATTGCGAAGGGCGTGCAACGGGCCGCGCTCCTCACCGTCACAGAAAGCCTCCCCCTCGTCGGGCGGGATGAGGAGTTCGAGCGCCTCGCGCGGGCGTTGCGCGAGGTCAAACAGGGCCAGCAGCGCATCGCGCTGATTCACGGGCGAGCCGGGGTGGGCAAGAGTCGGCTGGTGCAGGAGGTTTCCGCGCTGGCTAAGCGGATGGGCTTCGCAGTCCACAGCGGGACTGCACCTTCGTATGGGGCGCACCTGCCCTTTGCCGCCTGGGATAGCGCGCTGCGCTCGCTATGGGAACTCAATCCCCAGGACGAGCTCGCCGAGCAGCAGGCCCGCTTCCGCCTGGCCTTAGAACGCGCGGACTTGGGCGCGTGGGCGGCGCTGTTGGCCCCGCTGGTCGGATTGGAGATTCCCCCTTCGCCGGAGGTGCTGGCGCTCCCGCCGGAGATGCGCGAGACGCGCCGCCAGGGCGCGCTACAGAGCGTATGGGCGCGCGCCGCCGCTGAGCAACCCCGGCTATTGCTCCTGGAAAATGTGCAATGGCTCTCGCCCGTCTCGCGCGAACTGCTCGAGGCGGTGCTGAACATGGAAACGCAAGCGCCACTGATGGTACTGGCAACCTACCGGGAGCCGTTAGCAGAAGCCGAGGCATGGCGAGAGCATCCCGGCGTGCTGAGCTTCTCGCTGCCGCCGCTCACCGCCACGGCGATCCACATACTGATACAACATCTCTTCGAGGGTGCGCCCTTGCCCACAGAGGTCAGCGCGTGGGTGGTCGCGCGCAGCGGGGGCCTCCCCCTCTTCGCCACCGAGGCAGTCCAGGCGTTGCTTGAATCCGGCCTCTTGCAGCGCAGCGGCGACCGGTGGGAGCTGCGCGGTTCGCTGGCCGATTTTCCGTTGCCGGATATGGTCTACGGGCTGATCCAAAGCCGTATTGATCAGCTGGCCCCGCCCACGCGACACCTGCTGCGGGCCGCCTCCGTGGTTGGCGACCAGATGACGCTCGCGCTGCTGGCGGCGGCCTACGGCGAGGAATCGCTGCCCGTGGTGCGGCGACGCCTCCCCCAACTACAACCCTTCGGGCTGTCGCCGCGTGACCTCAGCGGCGAGGTGCTCTCCTTCCAACAACCCCTCGTGCGCGAGGTGGCCTATCGCGGCCTGCCGCAGCGGGTCAAACGGCTGATCCATCAACGGCTGGCGGAGCATCTGGACTTCGCGCGCGAGCGGGCGATGCCCAACTGGCGCAATCAGCTCGCCTATCACGCCTTCGAGGGGCAATTGTGGTCAAAGGCCATCGAGGCCAACCTGGCCCTCGGCAACCGGGCGCTGCAGGCCTATCTGGCAAATCAGGCAGTGACGGCCTTCTCCTACGTGATCGAAGCGGCGGACAACGGCGGGCTGGCCGCGACGGGGGCACGCTTCGAGGCGCACCATCGCCTGGGCGAGGCGCTGACGACGTTGGGGCAGTACGCCGAAGCGTTCTCACACCTGGAGGCCGCCCGCGCCCTGCTACCGATCACACCCGCGACGCCGGAGGAGATCGCACAGCTGGCGGAGATCATCTATCGCAAGGCGGTAGTCTTTGAGGCGCAAGGGGAATACGACCACGCGGCGGCGGCAGTCGAGGAGGGGCTGGCCTTGCCCGACGTGCAGCAGGCCCTGGTGGGCGCGCGGCTCTACCTGCTGGGCGCGGATCTCTTCCGCCGCAAGAACGATTATTTGCAGGCGCAACAGTGGGCGCAACGCAGCAGCGCGCTCTGCGCACGCTTCCCCGGGCCGGAGGCGCAGCAATTGCGCTCGCGGGCGATGTATATGCTGGCCTTGTTGGCCTCGTTGCGCCGGCTCACCCGCGCCTGAGTTGTAAAATTCAGGTTTTGTATTAGCTTATAGAGATGATGAGTGAGTGGAGCGGAAAGAAGATCGGCGGCTACGAGCTGGCCGAGGAAGTCGGGCGGGGCAGCGCGGCGATTGTCTATCGCGCCCATCAGCCGCAGCTTGATCGCTGGGTCGCGGTGAAGGTGCTGCCCTACGCCGAAACCACGGACGCGAACTTCCTGGAGCGCTTCCGCCGCGAGGCGCGCGCGGTGGCCGCATTGCGGCACCCCAACATCCTCACGATCTTCGACTATGGCGAGGATCAGGACGTAGCCTACATTGTGATGGAGTACGTGCCCAGCGGTTCACTGGAGAAGCGGCTGGCGGGCGAGCCGCTGGATTACGTGGAGGCCATCGAGACGCTGTTGCCGGTGTGTGAGGCGCTCGCTTACGCCCATTCGCAGGGGATCATCCACCGTGACGTGAAGCCGGTCAACATCCTGCTGCCGCGCCCCAGCTGGCCGTTGTTGGCCGACTTTGGGCTGGCCAAGGTCATCGGCGCGAAGCGGCAGATCACCCAACCCGGCTCCATCATGGGGACGGCGGTCTATCTCTCGCCGGAGCAGGTCTCTGGCAAGGAGGTTGACCACCGCACCGATATTTACAGTGTGGGCATCGTGCTCTACCAGCTGGTCACGGGGAAGATACCCTTCGAGCGCGCATCGGCGGCGGAATCCATGCTGGCGCGGGTCTACGAATCGCCTGTCCCCCCGATGGAGCTGACGGGTGCGAACGTCCCGCCCGGTCTGAATACGGTTATCTTGCGCGCGATGGAGCGGGATCGTGAGAAACGCTACGCGGCGATGGAAGGGTTGATCCACGACTTGCAAGCGGTGCTGCGGGATACGCGCCCGTCCGAGAAGAGCGCACGGGGGGCTGTTCAGACCGCGCCGATGATCACCACCCACCTCGGCGCGCAGGACATCGTCGTAGGGCCGCAACTGTTCATCGCCACCTCCGGGATTGCGCTGCCCATCCCTGTGGCGGAGCGCGTGATGGTAGGACGGCGAGATCCGTTATCGCAGGTTCAGCCGGGCGTTGATCTCGACCCTTACGGCGGCGCTTCGGCAGGGGTATCACGCCGCCACGCCGTGCTCCTCAAGCGCGAGGCAGGCTGGTTCCTCGAAGATCTGCAGAGCACCAACGGGACCTACGTCAACGAAATCCGCCTGGCCCCCAACAAGCCAGTTCCCCTCCACTCCGGCGATCTGATCCGCTTCGGGCAATTGACGCTCATCTTTAACGAATCGTAAGTGCTACGCCGCCGAGAGAGCGGCGTTTTTTGTCGAATGCACATGGGAACGTGCGCACGTTTGAACGTAAAACCAATTCACTGACTCGCTGACTCGCAAAGGAGTATGACACGCATGAACAAACCACAACAGGCCCCTTATGGCGCTTGGGTATCCCCCATCACCAGCGATTTCATCGTCTCCCAAACGATCCGCCTGGGGGGTATCCAGCTGGACGGCAAGGACATCTACTGGCTGGAGGGCCGTCCCACCGAAGGCGGGCGCTCGGTCATCGTGCGGCAGACGCCGGATGGCGGCATCACGGATGTGTTGCCGCAGCCCTTCAACGCGCGCACGCGCGTCCACGAATATGGCGGGGCCTCTTACCTTGTCTATGAGGGTATAGTCTACTTCTCCAATTTCAGCGATCAACGCCTGTATCGCGTGGAGCCAGGCGACGCGCCCACCCCGCTGACTGCGGGCGGGCAGCTGCGTTACGCAGACGCAATCGTGGATGATGCGCGGCATCGTTTACTATGTGTCTACGAAGCGCACACGGCACAGGGCAAAGAGCCGGTCAACGGACTGGCCGCCATTGACCTGACGTGCGGCTCGCTGCGGGTGCTGGCGCGCGACCACGACTTCTATGCCGCGCCGCGCCTCAATCCCGCCGGAGACAGGCTCGCCTGGCTGACGTGGGATCATCCTCGGATGCCGTGGGATGGCACGGAGCTGTGGGTGGCGGACATCCTACCCGACGGCTCGCTTGACGCGCCGCAACGGGTGGCCGGTGGGCCGACAGAATCCATCTGCCAGCCGGAGTGGTCGCCCACAGGCGAGCTCTACTTCGCCTCGGATCGCAGCGGCTGGTGGAATCTCTACCGCCAGCGCGATGAGCAGATCGTTCCCATGCTGGAGCGCGAGGCGGAGTTCGGCGCGCCGCAGTGGTCATTGGGCACGCGGCGTTACCTCTTCGCCGGCGCGACGGAGATCATCTGCGTCTATACGGAAGGCGGCATGGACCATCTGGCCCGGCTGGATACGGAAACGGGCGCGCTGACGCCCATCCCCACGCCCTACGTGAGCATCACGCCCTACGCGCTGCACGAGGGCCAGCTTTTCTTCCACGGGGCGGGACACAAAGCGCCCTCATTATTGGCCCAGTTGGATTTGGAGACGGGCGCGGTGACGGTGTTGCGGCGTTCCGCGCGGCTCGTGCTCGATCCAGCGTACTTCTCCGAGCCGGAAGCCATCGAGTTCCCCACTACCGGGGGTGCGACGGCCTACGGCTTCTTCTATCCACCGCAAAACCCCGATTTCGTCGCGCCGGAGGGGACGCTGCCACCGCTGCTGGTGATCAGCCACGGCGGGCCTACCGCAGCAGCGGAGAGCGCGCTGAGCCTGCGCACGCAATATTGGACGAGTCGCGGTTTCGCCGTGCTCGATGTGAATTACGGAGGCAGCACCGGCTATGGGCGCGCCTATCGCGAGCGGCTCAAGGGGCAATGGGGCATCGTGGATGTGGACGATTGCATCAACGGCGCGCGGTACTTGGTAGCGCAGGGCCGCGTGGATGGCGACCGGCTGGCAATTCGCGGCGGGAGCGCGGGGGGCTACACCACGCTGGCAGCGCTCACCCAACACGACTTCTTCCACGTTGGGGCGAGCTATTACGGCGTCGGTGATCTGGAGGCGCTGGCGCGATTCACGCACAAGTTCGAGTCGCGTTACCTCGACGGCCTGATCGGGCCGTATCCGGCGCGGCGCGATCTCTACGTGGCCCGCTCGCCCAAGAATGCGGTGGCGCGACTATCCTGCTCGGTGATCTTTTTCCAGGGCAGTGAGGACCCGGTCGTGCCGCCGGATCAATCGCGGGCGATGTTCAAGGCGCTGCGAGAGAAGGGGCTGCCGGTGGCCTATCTGGAATTTGAGGGCGAGGCGCACGGCTTCCGCCGGGCGGAGAACATCAAACGTTCGCTGGAGGCGGAGTTGTACTTCTACGGGAAAATCTTCGGCTTCGAGCCGGCGGATGAGATCGAGCCGGTGAAGATCGAGAATTTGTAGCGCGGGCGAGTCAGCGAATCAACGTGTAGCGATGCACATCCGGCACGCGGTCGAAGTCAGCATCATGACTCAGTAAGTCAAAGCAGTTGCATTTTTGCATGGCGGCCACGTGGAGCGCATCACGAGGACGCAGTTGATAACGGATATTAGCGCTCCCACTCCAGAAAAGCAGCGTACTCCTCGATAGCGGAGTGCGTCCCTGGTGTGGCGGGCGCCATAATCCCGGAAAGGCGCGTCACAGGGTCGTCCCCATCTCGCGCTGAGGCCAGTTGTGATTGCGCCAGCACCCACTGGCGCATCTCTTCTAACTCTTGCATCAGCGCATCAATGCGTGCAATCAAGACGCGCGTAGCAGGCGAAGGTAGATTGACTGTATTCATTGGTTCTCCTAACGCAAGGCATTGCTCATCATAATCGCGTGCTCAGGTGCGGACTTCCAATCTTGTTACAAAGGCTTGCTCTTATTATATCATAGGTGGGCAACACGCAGGTGCGTCCGTCGTGAGCAGCAATCTGCGCAGGTGCGTGTGCTCCGCAGGCGTGAGGCCGACGTAGGCCGCGATGTCGCCGTACTCGGCGCGGATGGTCGCCAGCGCAGCGTGGAGGTAGCGCGCCTGGACGGTGAAGACCGTCTCAAAGTTTGCTGTGGGCAAGCGACCCAGCGTGAGCCAACGCCAGGGGATCAGTCGGCGGCGAATGCGGGGCAGCACGAAGTCGTTGGAACGTAAGTATTGCTGGACGACAGCCTCCTCCGGTGCGCCCAGCGCCAGTTGGATAAGGGCGCTGGCCAGCCCGGTGCGGTCTTTTCCCGCCCGGCAATGGATGAGAAGCGGGTAGCTCTCCTCGCGCAGCAGGCGCTGGAACAGGATGCGGAATTGTGGCCGCGCACTGGCGATCAGCTCCGCGTAGCTGCGCTCAACGGCGGCGATGATCGCGTCGGCGGCATCGCGTTTCCAGAGCAGGGGCTTGACCTGCGCGCGCACCGCCTGGTCGAGCGTCATTGGCAGGTGGATGCGCCGTTCGTCCACCCAGCCATTGCGCTGCCGAAGCTCGTGGCCGCTGCGCAGATCAACGATGGTGGTGATCCCCAATGCCTGGAGGGTCTCCAAATCTCCCTGGCTGATCTTGTCCAGATGGCCGGAGCGGTAGATGCGACCGCAGCGGATGCGCTCGCCGGTGGCGGTAAGCAGCCCCCCGCAATCGCGGAAGTTGTGGACGGATGTGAGCGAATTTTCGGTTATCACGCGCATAGAAGGGCCTCTTACAGACGGTCAGCGCGGTAGAGAAGGCCGCCGACGGCAAACTCGCACTGCAACCCCACGCCCGCGAAGGTCTCGGTGGGGGCGCCGGTGCAGTCGCCCGCCAGAATCTCCCCAATGCCGGCGATGTAGCTGTCGAGCAGGTCGCCGACGGGACAGGGTAGGCCATGTCCAGGCAGCAGCGTATCGAAGGGCAGCGGCGTCTCGCGCAACCGGCGCAACGTCTCGTGGAACTCGTGCAGCGGGCGCGATTCCTCCAGGTGCAGCCAGAGGATGCCCGCGTGCAGCGTATCGCCGCTGAAGAGCAGGCGCGCGTCGCGGTCGAGCAGGCAGATCGAGCCGGCGGTGTGCCCCGGCGTGAAGCGCACTTCAAGCGTCCGCCCGCCCAGGTCAAAGCGCTGCCCGGCGGTGAGCGGGAGCAACGTCGTCCGCGACAAATCGCCCCAACGGTCAGCATCGAAGCTCTCCGGACGTAGTTTCCCTAAAAATCTGTCAAAGGCCCAGGCGCGTTGTTCGGGACCCCATTGATAGCCCCGCAGCATGGCCTGATCCGCTGGATGGAGATGGGCCGTGGGAAATTGCGCGTTGCCGGTGGCGTGATCGGGGTGTCCGTGGGTGTTGACAACGGTGAGGGGCAGGGCGGTGAGCGTGGCGACGAGGCCGGCCAGATCGCCAAAACCCCAGCCGGTATCAATTAGTAGGGCCTGACGCTCGCCTGTGACCAGGTAGCAGGTATCGTGCCCGTGATCTTCGATAGCCCAGACACCGGGGGCGCAGGCGGTTGTGGTAAACCATTCACTCATGGCAAGGCTCCTGTAGGTGCGTTGTTACGAATTTGCCGGACAGGCAGTTGATCGAATTGTCTACAAGTCACGCGCTACTCCTTCGAAAATAGTGAATCTGCGAATGGTGAATAGCGAATAGCCAAACAAAAATCTGCTAAATCCGCCCAATCTGCTGATAAGCATTTTCGTGCTGGATGGCGTGCACCAGCACCGCTGTCTCCCTAGAAAATAGCCTGAGCGTAAGACAGGTTG
>DAOTXC010000152.1:0-3856 GCA_034435555.1 Anaerolineae bacterium | reverse complement strand
AGACTTTGATTTTGGAAAAGTCAAGCGGCTGCAAAAAATAGACACGCCGGGGAGTCCCTGGCGTGTTACGAACGGGCGAGGCTCTGTGCCGCCCGCGCGCGCAATTCCTCTGCCGTGCCGGGCCGCCGCGCCAGCCCCTCCGCCTGGGCCGCCAGCCCCACGGCGACGGCCAGCCGCAGCGGGACTGCCGGCTCGTCCAGCGCCGGCAGGATGTGCTCCTCGCGCAGGCCACGAATCTCGGCGCACTGGGCCAGCTCGCGGGCGGCGGCGACGGCCATCGCGTCGGTGATGGTGCGCGCCTGCACATCGAGCACGCCGCGGAAGATGCCGGGGAAGGCCAGCGCGTTGTTCACCTGGTTGGGGAAATCGCTGCGCCCCGTCCCCACGATGCGCGCACCGGCGGCATGGGCGTCGGCGGGCCAGATCTCCGGCACGGGATTGGCCCCGGCGATGACGATGGCGTCGCGCGCCATCTGCGCCACCCAAGCGGGCGCGATCACGCCCGGGCCGGGCCGGCTGAAGGCGAGCAGCACGTCGCTGCCCCGGATCGCCGCCTCCGCCCCGCCGACGAGCCGCTCGGCGTTGCTCTCCAGGCAGAGCTGCCACTGCGGGGCGCTCTCGGCTATGGCGCGCAGATCCTCGCGTCCGGGATGGAGCGTGCCGTGCTCATCGCAGGCGACGATGGCGGCGGGGTCGGCGCCGGCGGCGACGAGCAGCCGGTAGCTCGCCACATTCGCCGCGCCCATCCCCACCATGGCGATTTTGGCGTGGGGGAGGGCCTTGCCCACGAGCGCCAGCGCGTTGAGCACCGCCGCCAGCACCACCGTCGCCGTCCCCTGCTGGTCATCGTGCCAGACGGGGATCTCCAGCGCGGCGCGCAGCCGCTCCAGGATGGTGAAGCATTTGGGCTGGGCGATATCCTCCAGGTTGATCCCGCCGAAGCTCGGGGCGAGCGCCTGCACCGTGGCGATGAGCGTGTCGGGGTCGCGCGCGTCCAGCACCAGCGGGATCGCATCCACCCCGCCGAGCAGCTTGAAGATCAGCGCCTTGCCCTCCATCACGGGCAGCGCCGCCTCCGGGCCGATGTCGCCCAGACCGAGCACCCGCGTCCCATCGGAGACGATGGCGATGGTGTTGCCGCGATTGGTCAGCGCCCAGACCTGCGCCGGGTCGGCGTGGATGGCGCGGCAGGGTTCGGCGACGCCGGGCGTGTACCAGATCGCCCAATCGGCGGCGGAGGCAAGCGGCACTTTGGGCGCGATCTGAATCTTGCCGCGATAGCGGGCGTGCAGGGCGATGGGATCGGGTTGTTCCTGGTTCATGTGAGCTCCTTTGAGAAGGGCGATTGTAAGACAGGTTGCCAACCTGTCCTACGTCAGAGTAGCGGCTTGGCGGCGACGAGATAGTTCATGAAGGCTGGCCCGTAGCAGCCGGCGGCCTGGTTCCCGCCGAGCGTGACCGTCCCGGCAGGGAAGGTCTTGCTGTAGACCGGGAAGAACATCCGCCCGCCGGGGGTGTCGATGGCGACGTGGCGCGGTTCGGGCTGGAACTCCCGCAGCCAGCGGGGCAGGCTCTCGGCGGTAGATTGGTAGGCGACGTAGATGACGCTATCGCGGGTGAGTTGGAAGCGCAGGTGGTCATCGGCGGTGACCTCGTAGTCAAGATCGGCGGGCTGGATGCCGGGCAGGCCGCTCAGCAGGAGCGGGAGCTGGGTGATGAGGTAGGGGCGGTCGGTGTAGGCGGGGGTGAAGGTGCGCAGCTGGCGCGGGCGATAGTCGCGGCCACTGCTGCTGGTGATGTTGCGGATGGGCGAGCGGTAGTGCTCGATGTAGGCGCCGGGCGCGCGCCCGCTGCTCTCGTGGGCGACGACCGCCATCCCGCCCACCACCGAGGTCAGCGGCTCGATCTGGCGGATCTTATCGGCCCCGAAGATCGCGCTGAGCAGGTCAACGTAGGCGGGGACGAGGGAGCTGCCGCCGGTGCGCAGCACGACGTTGATCCGGTCGGCGGTGAGGCCCGCCTCATCCAGCAGCGCGTGGATGGCCTCCTCCACCGTGAGCAGTTCGGCGGCGATGAGCTCCTCGAAGGTGCGGCGCAGCAGGCGCTCGTGGAGGTTGATCTCGTCGTAGACGAAATTGAGCGGGGCCAGCACCTCCTGGGAGAGGCGGCGCTTGGTCTGCTCGATGGTCTTGAAGAGGGCGAAGCCGATGTTGGCGGAGACGAGCGTCTCCAGCGCGCGCATCGCCTCCGGGCGGTTACTCGTCTTCTGGAATTCGCGGATCTTGCCGAGCGGGTAGGGGCGGGAGAGATCGGGCATCGTCTGCCAGTTCTTGAGCATCTCGAGCATATCGTAGGGGAAGTCGAGCTCCGGCCCGACGGTGGCCCCCGCGCCGAAGTGGGGCAGCAGGTGCTCCATGATGCGGCGGTCGAGGTCATCGCCGCCGACGAGGACGCCCCGGTTGGCGATGACGCGCGCGGGCTGCTTGCCGCCCAGCTCCGCGAGGGTCAGGTCGAGCGTCCCGCCGCCGAAGTCGAAGATGAGCGCGAGCTCCCGGCGGGGCGACTGGCGATGGTAGAGGTGGGCCACGGCGATCGGCTCCATCTGGAAGGTGACATCGCTGAAGCCGGCGAAGCGGGCCGCGCGGTAGAGCAGCGCCTCGGCGCGCTCGGTGACGGCGGGGTCGTCGGAGAAGCGGACGGGGCGGCCCAACACCAGGCGGTCGCAGGTGTCCCCAAGTTGCGCCTCGGCGCGCTGCTTGAGCGTGAGGAGCATGGCGCTGATGAGCTCGTCAATGGTGTAGTAGCGGTCGAAGATGTTGGTGCCTTCGTACTGGGGATCGCGGAGTGCGGTCTTGATGGATTGCAGCAGCCGCCCGTTGGCGGCGACATCCACGAGATCGTAGATGTCGTGCATGTAGCGGATGGGGCTGGAGCCGGTCCCGGCGACGATGATCTCAATCGCGCCCATGTAGTGGCGCTCCCAGAGGGGCCGGCGGCCCGTCTCCTGCCGCAGATACTCGGTGGCGGCGGCGCTTCCTAACTCCTGTTGATGATCGCGCTGGATGTAGATGAGGGAGGGGAGGACGTGGCGGTTTTCGTTACCTGGGTCGAGTTCGATGGGGATGAGGGTTTGACCGTCAAAGTGGGCGACTGATGAGTTGGTGGTTCCAAAATCAATTCCAATGTGCATCAACTCTCACCTCGCTGTGGTTTGGCCGTGCGGCTGACCTCGCAGCTTCCGGCGAACTGTCTATTATACCACAGTTTGGCGCGGGCGTGGTTGAAGAGAAAAAACGGGTATAGGATAAATTATGGGGAAACGCCCGGGCCGGTCTCCGACCGCGCCCGTCAAGTTTACCTATCCATGACTCCCCTGAAAAAATCACAATGGACACAAAGCACACTAAGAATTTTAAGCTATTTCTACGGCGAGTTGTGCGATATTCTTAGCCTTAACTTAGATTCCTTGGTGTCCTTTGTGGTTAGAAGCCTTTTTTCAGAAAAGTCATCCATAGGCGTACTCAACTTGCAAACACATATCCCCTGTAGATGAACATCTTCATGAAATGTCTCCTTCATTTAACGGGTCGCAAGTTGAGCCGCTCCCCAACCCGCCTGCCCGCGTAGCGGACGAGGCGGCGCGGGGCCAGGCGTAGCCGTAGCCGCAAGCGCAGCGCCGTTGAACGGCCTGGGCTTCACCTGCGCCGCGAAGCGCAGCGAAGCGGCGTCAGGTGCAAGCGCGGGTTGGGCGGGCTGCTGGTGTACCCACAAGGTACGATTAGAAACGACCTTTGCAGGTATAGTTTCTTCCGATGCACAACCCAATAGTAGTCTCGGTAGTCGCTCCACTTATTAT
>DAOTXC010000151.1:0-9711 GCA_034435555.1 Anaerolineae bacterium | reverse complement strand
GGGCCGAGATGACGTTGCTGGGGACCACTGTGCTGCTCTTCACTATAGTTGTCAGCTACTACATTCTGATCCAGCCGGCGGGCGCGATGGGACGCTTTCTCTTCCCGGCGCTGCCGGCCTTCGCCGCGTTGATCGCGGGCGGCTGGGCGCGTTGGCTGCGCCACGGCGCGCTCACTGCCTGGCTGATGGGCCTCTCGCTAGGTGCAGTGCTCTGCTACGCCTTGGGCGGCGTGCTCTGGCCCGCGGTGCGCCCACCGGCGACGGCTACACCGCCCTTCCCAGGGGAACCCATCTCCATACAAGTAGGCGATGTGGCCCGCATCCTCTCACTGGATGTGCAGCCCGCCCGCGTGCAACCTGGAGAACCGCTCTTCGTCACCCTGACCTGGCAGCCGCTCCACCGCACCGAAACACCCCACAGCGTCTTTGTTCATCTGGTAGATGAGGCCGGCGTGTTGTTAGCACAGCGCGACACCTGGCCCGGCCTGGGACGCGCCCCCACCGTCAGTTGGCGGGTGGGGCAGAAGTTCGTGGATGTCTACCGCCTCGATCTGCCTGAGACAGCCTACGCGCCCAACCAGGCGCATGTCCAGGTGGGGCTTTACACGCCTGAAGGCGGGCGCTTGCCGCTCTTTGGCGCTGAGGGAACACCCCAGGGCGATGCGCTTTTTGTGGACACCATCAACATCGAACCGCGACCGGGGCCATGGCCCAATGCGATGTCCGCCAACTTCAACGATGAAATCACGCTGCGCGGTTACACCCTCGAGCCACGCCAGCTGGCCGCCGGCGAGACGCTCACACTCACGCTCTACTGGCAGGCGCAACAGCCGCCGCGTTATCCGTACTTTGTTTTCGCGCAGGTGCTCGATAGCGCGTACAATGTCTGGGGCAGTCGGGATGGCTACGGCCCAGAGTGGCGCGCTGACGAGGAAATTCTCGTTGACGTGCGGCGCATCACCCTGCTACCCGATACGCCGCCGGGGAGCTATCCGCTTCAGGTGGGATTGTTCTACGGCGAGACGGGGCGGCTGCCTGTCCTCGCGCCGGGCGGCGACTACTATCTCGATGAGCGCGTCCTGCTTGGCCCGATTAGGGTGGGGGAGTGACCATGAAACATACCCGACGATGGGCGCCGCTGATATTGCTGCTCCTGGTACTCATCCCCTTCTGGGATCTGCTGAGCGCCGCGCCCCATCAGGTCATCGGTGGCGGGGCAGCGGGCAACGATCTCACCTTCATGTTCCTCAATTGGTGGGACTTCGCGCTGGAAAGCGTCCGCAACGGTGAGTTCCCCCTGTGGAATCCCTACCTCTACGCAGGAACGCCCTTCGTTGCCAACCCGCAACCCGCGCTCTTCTATCCGCCCGTATGGGTGATCGCCGCGCTGCCCTTGACGCGCGCTGTGACCGCGCTCTATCTCCTCCACCTCTGGATTGCGGCGCTGGGAATGTATCGCTGGCTCGCAGACGAAGTCAAGGACGACCTGGCGGCCTATCTGGGCGCGCTCGTCTTCGCGTTCAGTGGCTACTTCTTCACCCGCATCTACGCCGGGCACATCGGCGTGGTGATGACACAGGCATGGCTCCCCTGGATTCTCTGGGCCTATCGGCGCGCCGCTCGCTGTCGCCGCTGGCCTGTAGCCGCGCTGGGCGGCCTCCCTGTGGGGCTGGCCCTGCTCGCGGGGCATACGGCCTCGTTCTTCTATGTGGCGCTGGTGTGGGGCATCTACATCCTCTACACCGCCTGGCCCCTCCGCGATGCGCGCCGTTTTCTCAAGCACCTGCGGCCCGCTGCGGGGATGGGGGCCGTGGGCCTCGGCCTGGCCGCCGTGCAACTGCTGCCCACACTCCAGTATCTGGCCCTCTCCACGCGCCAGGAGGCCGGGTACGCCTTCGCCTCCGGCTATGCCTGGCCTGCGAGCTATTTGCTCACCCTGCTGATTCCCAGCTTCTTCGGCACGCCGACGACCACCGGCTATTGGGGCGATGGCGTTTACGAGGAGCTCATCTTCTACGTGGGGCTGTTGCCCTTGCTCCTGGCCTTTCTCGTGGGACGCGGGAAGCGGCAACGCCTACGCCCCTGGCTGATTGGGCTGAGCGTGGGCGCGCTCCTCCTGGCGTTGGGCGGGCAGAGCAGTCTCCACAGATTGCTCTATAACTTCGTGCCGCTCTTTCGCGTCGCGCGCGCCCCGGCGCGGGCAGGCTACGTCTTCACCTTCGCGGTTGCCGCGCTTTGCGCGCTGAACGTGGCCTGGGCGCACCAGCGCCCGGCTCCCTGCCGCAAGCAAATCCGCCGTCTGTTTCGCGGGCCTTTGCCCTGGCTGGTCGTCGGGTTGGCGCTGCTGGTCATCCTGGGAAGCCTGATGCTCTTCACGCTCCAACGCGATCTCAACCCGGATGTGGGGCGCTTCTGGCATCTTGCCAACAGCGCGGCCCTATTCTTGCTGCTCTTCCTGCTGAGCTGGGGACTCTTGCGCCGGTGGTCGGCGCTGGGCCGTTGGGGGACACTCCTCGCGGCGGGGCTGGTGCTGATAGACCTGTGGGGCTTCGGGCGGGGGCTGGTGGCCCTCACGCCGGTGGCCCCGAACGCCTACTGGACGCAGGTGGATGCTCTGGTCGCCGAGTTCGGCGAGGGGCGCGTGTTGCCCTGGGGCCTGGGGATTTTCGAGCACAATCAGGGCTTGCCCCTGCGCGTCGAGAGCGTCTTCGCCTACGATCCGTTGCAGCTGGATCGCCACCACGGGCTGACCACCTCGCTGCCCGATCCGCGCGCGCGCGCCTACGACCTGCTGCACGCCCGCTATCTGGTGACGCACTACCCCCTCGACTATCCCGACGGCGCGCCGGAAACGCCTCGCCTGTTGGCGCAACGTGAAGGGCTGTGGTTCTACGAGCGCCCCAACACCTTGCCGCGCGCCTGGCTCGTCCACACGGCTGAGGTCTACGATAGCGCGGAGATCCTGACCCGCATCAACGATCCCGACTTCGACCCCCAGACAACGGTGTTGCTGGAGGCCCTGCCGCCCTGCGAGTTGGCCCCGGCCCAAGATGCGGGCGCGGTGACGTGGGTGGCGCGTCGCAACAATACGTTGGATCTCATCGTGGAAACCTCCGCGCCGGGGATGCTCGTCCTCAGCGAGGTCTACTATCCCGGCTGGCGCGCCGCCATTGACGGGGAACCGACCCCCGTGTTGGAGGCAAATTACGCACTGCGCGCACTCTGCCTGCCGGAGGGACGCCATCATGTGCGGCTGGTCTTCCGCCCCCCGCTGCTCTGGATAGGCGCGGGCATCATGCTGCTGAGCTTGGGAGCATTGGCGGTCGCGTTCTGGCAGCTCCGACGAGGATCACGGCGTGCGTAAGCTCCGCGCGCTGGACAAGGGGCTGCTGTTGGCGCTGGCCCTGGGCTTCCTGGCGGCCTGGCCCTTCTGGTCGCGCCCCGGTCTGCCCCAGGCCACCGACGCGGAGCTGCACATCTACCGCACGGCAGAGCTCGGCTACAGCCTGCGCGAGGGCATCCTCTATCCCCGCTGGGCGCCGGATTTCTACTACGGCCACGGGTATCCCATCTTCAACTACTACGCGCCCTTCACCTATCACCTGGCAAACTGGCTCACCGGCGTGCAGCCTGAAATGGCGGTGGTAGGCGTGAAGCGCGTCTTCATCCTCGCGCACCTGCTGGGCGCGGTGGGCGCCTATCTGCTGGGACGTGAGTACGGCCAGCAGCGCGGGGGCCTGTTGGCAGCAGCGAGCTTCGCCTTCAGCCCCTACGTAGTGTTGATCAACCCGCACATCCGAGGCGTTCTAGCCGAAAGCTTCGCCGTCTCGCTCATCCCGTTGACGCTCTGGCTGTGGGAACGGCTGTGGCGGGGTGGGGGGCGTTGGGTCTTCACCGGCGCAGTCCTCTCCGCTGCGGTGACGCTCCTCAGCCACAATTTGACCGGGCTGAGCCTGCTGGCGTTGCTGGTGCTCTTTTCGCTCTGGCAAGGGTGGGTGTTGGGACGCAAACAATACTTCGGGCGGGCGCTGGCCGCCGGGCTGCTCGTGGCGCTGGTGACGGCCTTCTTCCTGTTGCCCTTCATCCTGGAGCGTTCCTACATTCGCCTGAACGTCACCGGCGAAGGGCACTATGACTTTCGCGGCCACTTTGTGCGCTGGCAGGCATTGTTTTCACCGCTGCGCCCGCTGGATTGGGCTGCCACCGCGCCCCAGGTGCCGATGAGCGCCGGATTTGCCCAGCTCTTGCTCGCTCTTTCGGGATTGATCTGGTGGGGACGCAGTCGGCTGCGCGGGCAATGGCGCGCGCTCGCCTGGTACGCGCTGGGGACGGCCTTACTGATCCTCCTGATCCTTCCCGCCAGCACGACGCTTTGGGAACGGCTGCCGGGGCTGGAGTTCTACCAGTTCCCGTGGCGCTTTTTGGGGCCGCTGGCGGCGCTATGGATTCCGCTGATTGCCGGATGGGGCTACGCAGCGCTCCGCCCGCGCTGGGCATTGGGAGGCGTGTTGGCGTTGCTGCTGTTGGCGAGCCTGCCGGGTCTCTATCCGCATCCGTGGCCTGCCGAGTTTGGCGATCTGAGCCGTCGCGGCATGATTGATTTCGAGCTGCTAGGGCGAGCGCGCGGCACCACCTCGACCGATGATTTCATCCCGACGACGGTGGACGTGATCCCGCTCTATCAGGAATCGGTGCTGGCCTCTTATCAGAATCCGCCGGTGGACCGAGTGAACCGCCACACGCTCCCGGAGGGCGCAACGGTGACGATTGTCGAGCAGCGCGGCAATCTGACGCGCTTCGATGTCGCCGCGCCAGAGGCGTTTACCCTGCGGCTTTACCAGTTCGCCTTCCCCGGTTGGCGCGTCTACGTGGACGGCATCGAGGTCGAGACGGCCATCGCGCGCCCGGAGGGTTTCCTCACCACGCCGATTCCGGCAGGGTCGAGCGAGGTGGTGGTGCGCTTCCAGGACACGCCCGCGCGCCGCTGGGGGTGGGGGATCGCTCTGGTGGGGCTTTTGGGCTTGTTAGTCGCCTGGCTGCGCCTCCCACGCTCTGCTGAGGACGAGGCTACAACGCCTGAAGGTGAATGCTTGTGGGGATATGCCGTGCTTCTGGCAGCCTTCGCGTTGTTCAAGGTGGGAGTGGGGGATACCACGCCCTGGTTCCACTACACCTCGCCACCCGGCGTCGCGCTGCCGGTGCAAACTACGCAGACCGCCGAGTTTGGCGATCAGCTGAAGTTATTCGGCTTTGATGTGGTAGATACGCGCCTATCGCCGGGAGATACGCTCTGGGTGACGCTCTACTGGGCCGCGCAGCAACCGTTGAGCACCAACTACCAGGTCTTCGTGCATCTCATTCGCCCTGAGGGGACGATCTGGACGCAATCCGATCACCTGAATCCGGGGGGCTTTCCCACCTCGCAGTGGCCTGTGGAGCGGTACGTCTGGGACGAGCACCGGCTGCCGTTGCCGCCTGATCTGCCGCCGGGCGAATATCAGCTCTCCGTGGGGGTCTATCTGCTCGCCGCCAACGAGCGTCTACCGGTACGTTCGGCCAGCTGGGGGCAGCGCGCCGATCATGTGCTCCTGGAGCAAATCATCTACGTGGGGAAATGAGTGAGTTGCTGTAACTGCGCACCCCGGCTCCGAGGGGATCGTCAGATCCCCGTCAAGTCAAAATTATCTAGGACTACATTGTATAGTAGCCTGGAATTTGCTTGTGCCTCCACGCCGGATCTGGCGATCCGGCTAGAGCCTGAGTAGATACGAGTTGCTCACGAAAGGGGCAGCATCATGATGCTGCCCCTTTTTTAATACAGGGAGAGCGACTACCGGTTCAACGTGCGACGGTAAATATCTTCCAGGTCATCCTCCTCGCTGTGTCGGCGAGAGGTTTTCTTGCTGTTACCCTTACGCCCGCGCTTGTTGGAGGCATGGTTCTGCTGCTGCGCCTGACGGAACGCGATTTCCATCGGTGAGAGCATGGCTGGCGCGTCATCGTCTTCGATCACCGTTTCGTCTTCGACGTCCAGCGTCAGATCAATCTGCCGCTTTTGACGATTCAGTCCCTTGATGCGCACCTCGACCTCTTGGTTGTTCCTGACGACGTCGTTGGGGTCCTTGACGTAGCGGCCCATCTCGCTGATATGCACGAGACCTGGACGCTCCGCGCCAATGTCCACAAAAGCGCCGTAACGCTCCACGCGCACGACGCGCCCTTTGCGGATCTCCCCAACCTCGAGCTCGCGCCAGTCTACCTCAGGCGGCTCGACCATGGTGAGGCCGATGCGCCCATTGGCAGCATCCACATCTGTGACCCAGACGTGGATAGTATCGCCAACGGAGACTTTGTCCGTGACTTTGTTGACGCGCTTGTTCGCCATCCGCGAGATGTGTACCAGCCCCTCGCGCTCGGCGCCGATGTTGACAAAGGCCCCATAGAGCTCGGTGCGGGTGACAACGCCTTCCAATCCCATCTTAGGGGCGAGGTCTTCTAATTTTACCAATTCTTGTGTCGTCGTATCTTCCGGCATTCTCTACAAACTCCCTTTAACTTTTTACAAACGCCATTATAACGCACCCATCCGCTATGTCAAATCAATTGGAGTTACTCGCGTTGATATTCTTTCCACTCGCGATTGAGGCGGCGTTCTTCATCTCGGCTGGCGATAGCGGCGCGCTTGTCATATTGGCGCTTCCCGCGCGCCAGCCCGATTTCCACCTTGGCCCGCTTGCCCTTGAGATACATTTGCAGCGGGACGATGGTGTACCCTTTGATTTGCACCTGATCAATCAGACGATCAATCTCCCGGCGGTGCAGCAGGAGCTTGCGCGGGCGTTTGGGATCGTGCATCCAGATCCCCGCCTGCTCGTAGGGCGCGATGTGAACGTCCATGAGCCAGAGCTCGTCGCCACGGACCATGACGTACCCCTCGCGCAGGCTCACCCGCGAGGCGCGCACCGACTTGATCTCCGTCCCGGTCAAGACGATACCGGCCTCGTAGCGATCCTCGATGTGATATTCATGAAACGCTTTGCGATTATTCGCCACCACTTTGATGTCGCTCAAGGAATCACTCGCCTTGTAGGATATAGTCCAGCGCGCGTTGGATTTGCGGGTCTTCGCCTTCGGGCGTGTCGGCAGGGAAGGGCGCTTCGATGTCCGGAGAAAGCCCCTCGCCGTGGATGGCGGTGTCGTTGGGCGTGTACCAACGCGCGATGGTGACGCGCAGCTGCGAGCCATCGCTCAGGTTGTATGGCAATTGCACCGAACCCTTCCCAAACGAAGGGTCGCCGATCAACACCGCCCGCCCGCGATCCTGTAACGCCCCCGCCACAATCTCAGAGGCGCTGGCGCTCCCCCCGTTGATCAGCACCACCATCGGGATGTCCTCGCCCAGGTCGCCATCGTAGGAGCGGAACGTCCGCTCGCTGCCTTCGCTATCACGCTCGATCAGCACCACGCCCTGTCCCAAGAAGAGATCTGCAACGCCGATGGCCTGGTTGAGATAGCCGCCGGGATTGCTGCGCAGGTCAAAGATCAATGCCCGCGGATTTTCGGCCAGTAGTTCCTGCAACGCCTCCTGGACCAGCGTCATCGCCGTGGCGTCGAAATCAAGCAGGTGGATGTAGGCGACATTGTCCTCCAACATCTCGTATTCCACCACGGGAATCTCCACCCGCGCGCGGACGATGGTGAAGTAGAGCAGCTCCGGCTCGCCCTCGCGCGCGATCTCCAACGTGACCTCGGAACCGGCCGGGCCACGGATCAGGTTGATCGCCTCGTAGAGGCCCATCCCCACGATGTTGACATCATCCACAGTGAGGATGAGATCGCCTGCGCGCACACCGGCGGCCTCGGCAGGCTGGCCGGGCATGGGGCTGGCGACTTCGAGGTAGCCATCTTCACGCATCCGCACGTAAGCGCCGATGCCCTCGAATTGTCCCGTTGCATCCTCGTTGACGACGCGCGCGACGTTCGGGTCCATAAACGAGGTGTAGGGATCATCCAGCGTATTCAACATGCCCTGGATCGCGCCGTAGGCCAGCGTGTGCGGGTCGGGGATCTCGCCATAAAAGTCGGACTCGATCAGGTTGAGGACTTCGGTGAGAATGGCGTAGTCGAAGTTGCCCTCGGTCGCCGTGCCTGCGTCTCCCTGATCGCCGGTTGTGGGCGCGGGCGTCACTTCGGAATCGGGCGGGAGCGGCTCCGCCGTCACGATAATGGGGGTGGCTGCGGTGGAGGTGGTCATGCGTCCCACCACAATGCCGCCAGCAAAGGCCATCGCTGCCACAAAGAGCGCCAACACAGCGATGGTAACAATTATAAAGACCTTGCGCATTTTACGCCTCCTACGTTATTAGACTTGTTCCTGAATGAGCCTTGAGCAGGTATGCGAAAATTTGCGTCCTGATCCCGATTGGCATTATTAGGGAACGACTCTATTGACTTTGCAGATAGGTGAGCGCGGCATCCATGCAGGCGTCGCGCCCAGAAACATCCGCCACAATTTGGTCGGGAACGATGCCCGCATCGTGAAGCGCGTTGCGCTCCGGGGTCAACCAGACCGAAACAGTGACGTGTAATGTCGAACCATCTTGTAAATTATACAGATTTTGGATCAATCCTTTGCCGCGCGTGGGTTCCCCGATGACCCAGGCGCGTTGATTTTCTTGCAGTGCGGCGGCGAAGATCTCCGAGGCGCTGGCCGTGTTGTCATCCACCAGGAGCGCCAGGGGGCCGGTATAGAGGGCTGTGCCGCGCGAAGTAGCGCGGGTCTCGCCGCGCCGGTTGATCTCGTAGTAGACCGTTTTTCCGCTGCCCAGGAACAACCCGCTGATGCGGGGTAGGGGGCCGAGGACGCCGCCGCCATTGCCGCGCACATCCAGGATCAGGGCGGTTATCCCTTCATCCTGAAGCGCGGTGAGCGCCGCTTCGATCTCGTTGTGGGTCTCGTAGGTGAAGAGCGAAATCTGCAGGTAGCCGATATGTGGCGCTTCGTCAACGAAGCGCCACTGTACGGAAGGGTGGAGCACCTCGGCGCGGGTAAGCGTGACGGAGAAGGGGGGCTGTGGCTCGCGGAGAACCTCCAGGATGACCTGGCTGTCCACCTCGCCCTGGAGCAGCCAGGCGATCTCGTCGAGGCCTTGCATCCCGGTGAGCGGCGTCCCATCCACGCTGAGCAGGTAGTCGCCGGATTGCAGGCCCGCATCGGCGGCGGGGCCGGTGGGGTAGGGGGTGATGCCCACCCTGGCGCCCTCGCCCCACCAGAGATCGAGGCCCACGTCACCGTAGCTGCCGGAGAGACGCTGCAACTCCTGGCTGGCCGGCTGCGGATCGAGCAACACCGTGTAGGGATCGCCCAGCGTCTCCAGCAAGCCCCGCGCCGCGCCCCGCACGCGCACCTCGGCAGGGGGCAACGGCCCGTAGAACGAAAGTTCAAGTAGTTGCCATGCCTCGCCGAAGGGTGGGAGGAAATCATCATAAAAAATTGCGAGCGGATCGCTTCGCGCAAGCCACAGCCCGCCAAAGAAGCTGGTGAGTAAGAAGATGCTATACAGGGTCAGGGCAAAAGCCCACCACAACAAGGTTTTGCGTTGCATAGGGCTATTCTAACACAAGGGGGCGGGAATTCAAGGTTTCCACGAGAAGTGCCCTTGCGAGTGCCTGTATGAACTTCCGACTATATATATTATGTAAAGTTACGAG
>DAOTXC010000150.1:0-16011 GCA_034435555.1 Anaerolineae bacterium | reverse complement strand
CTCGCCCGCCTCGGGGCCGAGGTGCAGCTCATCACCGCCGTGGGCGATGACGAGCCAGGGCAACAGCTCCTCGCCGGCCTGCGCGCCGTCGGCGTTGACACCAGCATCGCCCTCACCCTCCCCGGCGAGCACACCGGCGCCTACGTCGCCCTGCACCAAACCGATGGGCAACTCCGCCTCGCCTTCGATGATATGCACCTCACCCGCGCCATCACCCCCGGCTACCTCTACCAACACCGCCGCCGCATCAAAGAGGCCGACCTCATCTGCATTGACGCCAACCTCACCGCCCCGACCCTCCGCACCCTCTTCCGCCTGGCCGCCCAGTACCACATCCCCGTCTGCGCCGACCCCACCGCCGCCCTCCTCGCGCCCCGCCTGCACCCCTACCTCAACCAGCTGGCGCTGACAACGCCCAGCCGCGAACAAGCCGAAGCCCTGCTCGGCACGCCCCTCAGCGACGACGCGGCGCTCTCCCAGGGCGCGCGGCGGCTGGTACAGATGGGCGTCCAACTCGTCGTCATCACCCTGGGCGCGCGCGGCCTCTACTACGCCACCTCCGAGGAGAGCGGCAGATTGCCCGCCTTCCAGGTTGAGGTCGTTGACCCCTCCGGCGCAGGCGACGCCCTCACCGCCGCTATCGCCCTCGCCCTGCTGGAAGAGCTCCCCGCCGCCGAAGCCGTCCGCCTGGGCCTGGCCGCCGCCGCGCTGACCCTCTCCTGCACGGGCGCGGTCTGCCCCACCCTCACCTTCGATAATCTTTACGACTGGCTCATCGTCTGAAGACGGCCAGCCGCGACCCTTCCGCCTGGCCCCGCGCCACGCCACCGAGTGGACGGCCTGCCGCACAACCTCACCGTCCCCCCAGAACAAGAAAACTGCCCGCAAAATTGCTTTTGCGGGCAGCAAAAAGATCTCAACCGGCGTCTTTGCTTACCAATCCACCTGGCGGAACTCCTGCTCCTGCACCTGATAGATCCAAATCTGCGGATTACGCAAATCGCCATCGGCCTCATACGTCAGCTCCGAAAGCAGCGTCGGGATCGCCATCCCCCGCAACGCCGTGGCGATCCTATCCGCCTCCAGCGAATTGGCCTGTCGCACTCCGGCAGCGAGCACCTGCATCGCCACGTACCCATTCACCGAGTAGGTATCCGGGTTGCGATACTCCACCGCCTGATACGCCTCGAACCAGATGGCGTTGTTCAGCGCGCGCGGGCTGGGCGCGAAGGCGCTCACGTACATCCCCTCGGCGGCCCCATCCGATTCATCAATCGTCGCCGCCAGGAACGCGCCATCGCTCGCCAGGAACGGAACATCCAGCCCCGCCCGCACCAGCGCGGCCCGCAGATAGGGCGCTTCGATCTCGTAACCGGCGTAGAAGATCGCATCGGGATTGACGGCCTGGATCTGCGGCATCTCTACCTCATAGTGCGCCTGGCCCTCCTCCACCTCCAACTGCACCACGGCCTGCGCGCCACGGGCCTGCAACTCCTCCACCAGCGAAGCCGCCAGCCCGCGCCCATACTCCGTATCGTTATAGAGCACTGCCACGCGGCGCGCCTCCAGATACTCCACCAGGAACCGCGCATCCACCGCTGCCTGAACCGCATCGTTGGCGTTCACCCGGAAGAAATTCGTATAGCCGCGCTCGGTGAGACTCTGCTCCGAAGCCGTGGGCGTGATCACGATCAGCGGCAAATTCTGGTAACGCTCCATCGCCGCGAGCGTCTGCCCGCTGTTGAGATGGCCGATCACCGCGAGCACCTGCTGACCCTGCGCCAGCGCCGCCTCGATCTCCGCCACCTGCGCCAGCGCCACGTCGCTATCCGACTCATCATCGAGCGGGCGGACCACCACCTCGTAGCCGAGCAGGCCGCCATTGCGATTCAGCTCCGCCGCCGCCAGGCGCACGCCGCCCAACACCGTCTGCCCGCCGTTCGCCTGGAAGCCGCTCAGCGGCACCGCAACGAAGACCAACACCTCGCCGCGCGTGGGCGCGCGCCCCTGCGTTCCTCCGCCACCGCACCCCACCAAGGCGACCAGCAACGTCACCACCAACGCACCTAAAATCCCGTTTTGCTTCCTCACGTATCCTTCCTCCCTCAACAGCGCCAAAATCCGTGGCCCGCATTCAGGCCTGGTCCAGCGCCTCAGAATACATCACATGGATGCGACCCACCAGCCCGGTGAGCCATTCGATCTGCGTCTGCAATTCGCCCTGCAAGCGGTTGAAGAGCGCCGCATCCCCCGCTTCGCCGTGCGTCTGCAACAGCTCCACCTGACTATACAGGCGGGTCATCGCCACGAGCTGCTGCTCAAGCCACTGCTCACCCTGTTGCAGCTCCGCATCCAGCGCGCGGAGCGTCTGCCAGGCGCGCCCAGGGCGCTCCATCGCCTCGGCCAGCTGCGCCAGCAGCTGGGGATCGCGCTCGTACTTGCGACGCGCCGTCAGACTGCGCAGCTCGGCGGGGAGCTGCTCGCGGCGCTCCGCCAACCGATAATCGCGGCGGTACGTGTCCACATAGCGCGTCAGCTGGAAGAGCGCGCCGATCCACTCGGCCCACTGCTCCGCCAGCCGCTCCAACTGCCCTCGCAACCCTGCCGCGCGCGCGCGGTAGATCGCCAGCTCCAACTGCTGCTGGAAGACGAGCGCCCGCTCCACATATTGCCGGAGCGCCGCCGCCTGGAGCTGCTCCAATTCCAGCTGCTCCCGCAACAGTTGCGCCAGCACGCGCGCGCTGGTGGCGTCATCCTCCAGGCTGGCATAGACGAGCGCCGCCAGCCCCGCCACCCCCAACAGCGGCCACGTCCATATCGGCCACCAGGGAAAGGGGCTAGGCAGCAAAAAGGTGAGCAGCAACGTCCCGGCGAGTAACACCGCGCACTCCCACCGGAAGATCGCGTATTGTAAGATCGCGCTCGACGCGCGCTGCTGAATCTGCTCGCGCAACTTGGTCGTCATCCGCGCCGCCTAGAAGTAGGTGGAAATCAGTCTGTAAAGCGCTTCGATATCGGCCTCGTCGGCCCGATAGAACTGCCCGCCGCCGAGTTCCGCCAGCCTCCGCAACATCCCTTCATCAATATCGTTGCCAAAGCCAATTGTAAAGATCACGATATGCTCGGCTCCGGCATCCTGGATCAACCGCTCAACTTCGCGAAGATTATAGCGGCTGTAATTCTCCCGCCCATCCGTCATCACGACGATGGCGTTGATCGCCTCCTGGTCATCGCGCTCCGCCAGATAGCGATACGCCTCCCAGACTGCATCCAGCAGCGCGGTGTTGCCCGAGGCGTCCATCGCATCAATGATAGCCGTCAGCTCCTGGCGGCCCTCCTCATCCAGCGGGCGCAAGGGCGTCGCATTCTTGATACCACTGCCGAACTCGATCAATCCCACCTGATCCCGGTCGCCCTGAATCTGCGCCAGGAAGGCCCGCAGCGCCTCTTGCGTGAGCGTCAGCTTGTTGCCCTGCATACTGCCGCTGGTATCCACCACCAGGAAGACGTTGGTGGGCCGCTTGGTGTACCACCAGACGTTCTGCACAACCTCGACCACTGCGGGCGAGGGGATCTGCAGCGTCGTCTGCGGCTGACGCCAATCCACAGCGTCGGTGTCGGCGAAGGGGCTGCCGGGAGCATCCAGCACGATGTCGAGATCGGCGGGCCGATAGCCCTGCGCCAACAAGTATTGCTGCGCCTCCGCGCCGGTGAGATAGTCCACCAGAGCCTGATAGGTGCGCCGCTGGTTGGCGGTGATGCTCTCCAGCTCCAGCAGCGCCAGCGGGTGATCCGCCCACAGCGTCCCTTCGGCGGGATAGATCGCCACCAGCCGCTCGCTGGGCGCGGCCTGGTTCCAGCCGATGACCACCTGCTCCTGCGCGACGAAGGCATCGAGGAAGCGCCGCCCCTCCTCGGCGAGGCGCTGCATGATGACCGTCTCGCCCTCGCCATAGAAGCGGATGGTCGCCTCCACGTCGCGCACGTAGTCGAGCGTCTCCTGCGCGGTGGCGGCCTCAGCCGTCAGGCCACGGGTCAGCCCGGCACCGGCGTAGAACTCCGCCAACGTCGCCAACAAGCCGCTGGCGTTGTTCGTGCTGGGGTGGTTCCACCTGAAGTCGGGATTGCGGGTCGCCATCCGCTGCACCTGCTGCCAGCCCACCGGCTCGAGGGGCCAGCCCAGCTCGCGGGCCACGCTCTCCCACGCGACGATGACGATCGGAGTCACAGCGTAGCGGGTGGGCGCGTGGATGCGCCGGCTGCCGATAGGAATCAGTGACTCGACCGCGTCGCTCGCGCCGAGCTGCTCGGCCCATCGCTGCTCCAGCTGGTTGAGCCACAAGCTGCTGTCGGGCGTGAGCGCCTGGAAGGTCGGCGCGCCCAGGCTCTCCGCCACCATCGTCTCCGGCTCGACGATAGCGGTTTCCACCCGCATCGCTCGCCCATCGGGCGTCTGGAGGTTTTGCGCGTTGAAGCGCTCTACCAGCGTCTCGAAGGTCGGCGCCATGCTGGGCGAGACAGCCACGGTCAGCGTGGCGTTATTGTCGGGAATGTCCACCACGCCGCCCCCAGGGCCGCCACCCAATGAGCTCAGCAGCCTACCGCTCCACATCATCCCAATGACGGTGCAGACACAGAGCAACGCCAGAGCGCCGCCGAAGAACCACAGCCACGAGTTACCCTGCCGCGGGCGCGGTTGCGGGGGCAGATTCAACGGTGAGTTTTGTTGACCGTCCATGATTATTCCGCCACGTTCAACTGAAACCAGCGCAGGAGCGCCAGGAGCACATCCCGATCAGGGTTGCGCATGGCGTCCGCGCGGGGGACCACCGACTCCACGCCACGCGCTCGCCACCGCACAAAGAGGCTGTCGCTGGTCGCGTCCAAGGGGACATTGGTATTGGCCGGCCGCAGCCCGTAGGCCAGCGCCGCCTGTTGTTGCGCATCGCTGAGCAGATAGCGCTGGAAATTGAGGGCCGCGTTCTTCTCCAGGGCCGTCGTCTCCGGGCCGACCCAGACGGAGAAGGGGAAGTCGAACCAGGTGACGTACTGGGGATAGTAGAGGCTGAGCGGGTCCTCCCAACGGGTGAGAATCCCCTGCATGTTCTGGAGCAGATCGGCCTCCAGGAGCTGCCCGCCATCGCCCACACTGTAGCCGAAGAGGGCAAAGTCCTCGGCGGTGTAGGCGCTGGCGCTGCTGAAATCGGTCACGGACCCCATCAGCTCGCCCAGCCATTGCTGGAAGCGCGCGTTGGTGATGTCCGCGACGCTGATGTCGGGGCGTCCGTAATACTCGCCCGCCGCCGCGATCATCGCGTGCAGGCCGGCGACGTTCTTGTTGGGGTTCGGCACCACCAGCTTGAAGTAGCCCCAGGCGGGGTCGCCGCCCAGCTCCGGCCAGCCACCGCGCGCCACCGCCGCATCGTGGATGCTCTGCCAGCTGATCTCGCCGAACTGCGCCTCAAGCACCTCCGCCCGCGTCTGGTAGATCCCCCAGACGAAGAGGCTGGTGGCGATGGGCCGCGCGCGATATTCGCCATCGGTGAGGAAGACATCGCGCCCTAGCCGCCCCTTGTAGGAGGCATTCGCCAGCTCCACCAGATAGCGGCTTTCGGGGATCCAGACCGTGGGGAAGTCGGCCAGCGCCGCCTGTTGCGCCGGGGTCAGTTCCTCCGGGCGGACATCGGCCTCCAGCGCGCCGAATTCGTTGCGATCCCAGCGCCCCAACGCCGACAGGCCATCCATCGCCACGATCTCCACCTGAACGGGCACGCCTTCGATGGTGGGCGCCGTCGCGTTGTAGGATTCCGCCGCACTGCGCACCCACGGCTCGACGGGCAGCGCGGTGAGCACCCGCACCGTAATCGCATTCGGACGCTCCACCGTGAGCGCGCCCGTCGTCTCGCCGCCGAGGCCCGTCCCACCATCGCCGCCGGACGACATCGCCCCGACGATGAGCGAGATCGCCACAATCAACAGAGCCACCACCACAATGCCTATAAAGATCCAACGCGTACGATTCATAGCTGTCCCCTATCCTTAAACTCAAAAGTGGCAGCAAACTGCCAACTAAGCGCCTATCCACAAAGTGCTCTGGCCCTGAGACGGAGCCAGGAGCGCCTTTTAGGATAGATTTTAACGGATGAACGGTGAGCCGTGAGCGTTGTCCGTCATCCTTTGCCGAAAGTCAATGCCCACAACCGCACCGTGCCATCCTTCCCCGCCGAGGCCAGCAGCCGCCCATCGGGACTGAAGGCCACGCTCAACACCCACGAGTGATGCCCGGAGAGTTGCGCCTGCACCTGCCCGGTTCTGACGTCCCACAGCCGAATGAGCGCGTCCCAGCTCCCGGTCGCCAACAGCGCCCCATCGGGGCTGAAGGCCACGCTGAAGATCAGGCCCATGCGCTCACTATCCTCCACAAATTGCTGCGTCTCCTCGCCCTTGACCAGATTCCACAGGCGCACGGTCTCATCCCAGCTGCCGGAGGCCACCAGATGCTCCGTCGGGCTGAAGGCGACGCCGGTCACTTGGGCGAGATGGCCCTCCAGCCGATGTAATTCCTGCCCGTGTGCGCTATCCCAAATGCGCACGGTCTTATCCCAGCCCCCCGCCGAAGCGAGCGTGTGCCCCTGCCAGCTGAAGCTCAGCCCCAGCACCGCATCGGTATGGCCGGTCAGCTGGCGGATGTCCTGCCCGGTAGCAGCATGCCACAATCGAATGGTGTGGTCGCGGCTGCCTGAGGCGAGATATTTGCCGTCGGCGCTGAAGGCCAGGCTGCACACATCGCCCTGATGGCCCTGCAAGCGGCGCACCGTCGGCTCCTTGCGACGCAAGTCCCACAGGTAGAGGACCGTATCGCTGCTGCCGAGCGCCACCCCCTCGCCGCCGGGCGCGAAGGCCACGCTGGAAAGCAGCCCCGTCCGCCCCACCAGCTCGCGGGAGAGCGCGCCAGACGCCACCTCCCACAACCGCGCGCGGGCGTCCAATCCCACGGAGGCCAAACTCTTGCCGTCGGGGCTGAAGGCCACCGCCGCAACCTCCCCCTCGTGGGCCTGGATCAGCTGTACCACCCGCGCCCCAACAACATTGCCCCTCACAGGATCGTCCACGGGCAATGCGTCACGCGCTTCATCTTCCATGTCTAACCCCAAGTGTGCACAACATCGTTTCTCATTTGGAGAGGATCACCCCCCGATTCTAGGGCAGCAGCAGGGAATGGGATATGGATACGCATCACGCGCCTCAAATTGCAGGGAAGAAGACTGCCTGGTCGCCCCCCCCACTTCCAGTATAGAGGAAGTTCGCGGGTAGTCAACAGCGACCCGCGCCACGACTCACTCGGAAGCCGCGCCCGGCAGGAACGCGAGCAAGACCCACTGCTCATCGTGCAGGCTGCCGTGATGGCCGTACAGCAACGTGCGGATGCCCTCCCCCGGACAGAACTCCCGGAAGAGGTGATCGGGGTTGGTGCGTATGGTCAGCAGATAACAGCCCGCCTCCTCCGCTTCGACCCAGATGTGATAACCGGGATCGAGATCCGCCGCGCCCCAATGCTCGCCCACGGCTAGCGGCCAGGTGAGCTGCAACAACCCTTCATCGCCGATACCTTCACGAGCCACCACAGTGGCGGCGTACTCATACGATGATGAGCGATAGAGCCGATTGTCCACCGCCGCGTAATAGACGCTTGCGGCAAGCCCCTGTTTCAACGGATGTCCAAGCGTTTCCAGGCGGAAGAGCCAACCGCCCTCCTCCGCGTGGACTGCGGTGACGGTCTGCGTGATCACGCCGGCCCACTCGCCCAGCAGGGACTCGGCCACCGTGACGCTGTAGACCCAGGTGTGGCCCAGGCCGAGCGGGAAGACCTCCAGGATCGCGGGAGGCGGCGGCGCGGGCGGCAGATCGAGCAGCAAGAGCAGCGATTGGCGCTGCGGATCTTCGAAGTCCCACGCGCGCAGCGTGTAGAGCGCCGCCGGGTCGAGCGCGGCGGGCGCATCGCCCACGCCCAACGGGACCTCGATGCGCCAGCGCCCCGCCGTCACCGGGACGCAGGTGTTGATGGGCCACCACATCACCGGCGCGCCATCGGCGAAGAGTTGCGTTTGCAGGCAGGCCCCCTCCGGCAGAAGGCTCTCGCCGCCGTAGCGAATCACACCGTCCACCAGACGCGCCTCGTCCACCACAATCCACTCGGCCACCGGCGTCGGCGCGACGGTCTCCGGTGTCGTGCATCCGGACAGCACCACGAGCAACACGATCCCTAACCATCCTAAACGTGACATCCGCTCCTCCTTCGTTCACACGTTTGTACGTTCGCACATCTCATCTTACCACGGGAACTCGATACTGGATACTGGATACTGGATACTGGTTGCTGGTTGCTGGTTGTTGGTCACAGACTCGCTGATTCGCTGACTCGCCCGCTTGACTTCTCGGTAACGTATGGTTTAATCACAACACAAAGGCCATGATGGAGACGAGTAGACGCGGGGCACCGCACAGCGAGTCCGGGAGGGTGCGAGCCGGGCGCAGGGAGCCGCGTCGAAAATCACTCCGGAGCCGTTCGCCGAAAGAGGCGGGGGAACAGGTAACGAGTAAGGGGTAATGAGTAACGGGTAACGGGGCATGGGTAGCAGAAACCCATTTCCCATCACCCATCACCCATTTCCCATCACCCATCTCAAGTAGACCGAACCGGACGCCCACCGTTACCAGGGCCGCCCATCGTTGAAAAACTGTGGGGCTGAGGGGATCCGCGTGCGCGGGTCAACCAGGGTGGTACCGCGAGAGCTAACGCTCCCGTCCCTGTAGGGATGGGGGCGTTTTGTATTCTGGATACTGGTTACTGGTTGCTAGTTACTGGAAGCTAGCAACCAGTAACCAGCTTCCAGCAACCAGCAACTAGCTTCCAGAAACAAGCAACAAACATACGGAGGTTCATACCATGACTTTCAAACCGGTCTCAACACAAGTGGATTTTATCGCGCAGGAGCATGAGGTCTTGGACTTCTGGCAGCGCGTGGATGCGTTCGGCAAGCTGCGCGCGCTGCGGGCGGGCGGGCCGCGCTGGTCGTTCATTGATGGGCCCATCACCGCCAACAACCCGATGGGCGTGCATCACGCCTGGGGGCGCTCGTACAAGGACCTCTGGCAGCGCTTCTGGGCCATGCGCGGCTATCAGGAGCGCTACCAGAACGGCTTCGACTGCCAGGGCCTCTGGGTCGAGGTGGAGGTCGAAAAGGAGAAGGGCTTCAAGTCCAAGAAGGACATCGAAGCGCACGGCCTCGCCAACTTCGTGATTGATTGCAAGGCCCGCGTGCTGCGCCAGGCCGCCCGCCAGACTGAGCAATCCATCCGCCTGGGCTACTGGATGGACTGGAACGATCCGGCGCTGCTGCGCGACCTGGCCGACAAGCTGCAAGCAGACCCGCAGCAGGAAGTCACCTACCCCGGCCCCGATGGCCCCGTCACCGATACGGCGGAGCGGCTGGTGGGGCGGCTGGGGATGCCGGAGCTCGGCGGCTCGTACTTCACCTTCGCCACCGAGAACAACTACACCATCTGGACCTTCATCAAGAAGGTGTGGGAGAAGGGCTGGCTCTACAAGGGCCGCGACGTGATGCCCTGGTGCTCGCGCTGCGCCACCGCCATCAGCCAGCATGAGATCGTCACCGATGGCTACCAGGAGCTCACCCACGAGGCCTGCGTGGTGCGCTTCCCCCTCCGGGGACGCGAGCAGGAGGCGCTGCTGGTGTGGACGACGACGCCGTGGACGCTCACCAGCAACGTGGCGGCGGCGGTCGGGCCGGCGCTCACCTACGTCAAGGTAAAGTCCGAGCGCGACGGCTGGACGTACTACCTGGCCGAGGGGACGCTCAAGACGGTGCTCAAGGGCAAAGTCGAGGTGCTGGCGCGGCTCAAGGGTGAGGAGCTGCTGGGCTGGGAGTACGACGGCCCGTTCGATGAACTGCCCGCCATCGTCGCGGCAGACGCGCCCGCCGCGCATCATGTCATCGCCTGGGACGAGGTCGGCGAGGAGGAAGGCACGGGCATCGTCCACATCGCGCCCGGTTGTGGCGCGGAGGACTTCCGCCTGGGGCAGGAATTTGACCTGCCCGCGCCCGCCCCGCTCAACGAAGAGGGCATCTTTGTGGAGGGCTTCGGCTGGCTCACCGGGCGCGATGTCCACGAGGTGGCGCACGAGATCTTCCACGATCTGGAGGAGAAGGGCCGCCTCTACCGCTTCGACCCCTACACCCACCGCTATCCGATGTGCTGGCGCTGCGGCACGCCGCTCGTCTTCCGCCTGGTGGATGAATGGTTCATCAGCATGGGGCCGCTCTACGACAAGCCCCGCGAGGAGGTCACACCAGAGGAGAAGGCCGCCAGCCTGCGTTACCAGATCATGGATGTGGTGGATCAAATCCAGTGGATCCCGGAATTCGGCTACGAGCGGGAGATGGATTGGCTGCGCAACATGCACGACTGGATGATCTCCAAGAAGCGCTACTGGGGCCTCGCCCTGCCGATCTGGGTCTGCGAGGCGTGCGAGCACTTCGAGGTCATCGGCGACGGGGAAGAGCTGCACACGCGGGCTGTGGCGGGTTGGGAGACCTTCGAGGGGCACACGCCCCACCGCCCCCACGTGGACGCGGTCAAGATCGCCTGCCCCCAGTGCGGCGGGCAGATGACGCGCATCAAAGACGTGGGCAATCCCTGGCTGGATGCGGGCAGCGTCGCCTACTCCACCGTCCGCTATCGCACCGACCGCGAGTATTGGGAGCAGTGGGTCCCCGCCGAGTGGATCAGCGAATCGTTCCCCGGCCAGTTCCGCAACTGGTTCTACAGCCTCATCACCATGAGCACCGTCTTCGAGCAGATTCCGCCCGCGAAGATCGTCCACGGCTACGCCACGCTCTGGGCCGAGGATGGCCGCCCGATGCACAAATCGTGGGGCAACGCCATCTGGTTCGACGACGCCGCCGAGCAGATGGGCGTGGACACGATGCGCTGGATGTACCTGAACCAGAAGCTCGATCAGAACATGCTCTTTGGCTACAACAAGGCCGATGAGACCCGCCGCCGCTTCGTCATCCCCCTGTGGAACGTCTATGCGTTCTTCGTGAATTATGCGCGGATTGATGGGTGGGCGCCGGAGATGAGTAATGGGGATGGGGCAATGGGTGACGACCCCATCACCCATCACCCATCACCCCATCTCCTAGATCGCTGGATTCTCGCCCGCCTCAAGGAGACCATCGCGGCGATGACCGAGGGCTACGAGAGCTACATCCCGCTCAGCGTGGCCCAGCCCGCCGAGGCCTTCCTCGACGATCTGAGCAACTGGTACATCCGCCGCAGTCGCCGCCGGTTCTGGGCCGCGCGCGGCGAAAATGCCCTCGCCGACGCCGACAAGGACGCCGCCTACCGCACGCTCTACACCGTGCTGGTCACATTCGCCAAACTGCTCGCGCCCTCGCTGCCGTTCATCAGCGAGGCGATGTATCAGAATCTTGTGGTTGAGGTGGGACGCACTTCAGAAAGTGCGTCCTACCTGGAAAGCATCCACCACTGCCGCTTCCCCACCGCCGCGCCGCTCACGGAGGAAGAGCGTGTGCTGGTGGAGACGATGGCCGCCGTGCGGCAGGCCGCGACGCTGGGCCACTCCGTGCGCGCAAGCGGCAACCTCAAAGTGCGACAACCGCTGGCCCGCGCCCTCATCGCCGCCGACCCGCGCCGCCGCGAGGCGTTGGCGCGGCTGCTCGATCTGCTGGCCGATGAGCTCAACGTGAAAGAGGTCGCCTTTGTGGAAGAGGAGGGCGAGCTGGTCAACTATCAGCTGTTGCCCGTGAACCGCGTGCTAGGGCCGAAGTTCGGCAAGCGCTTCCCGCTGGTGCGCAAGGCGCTGACCCGGCTGGTGGCTGCTGTGGCCGTGGCGCGGCTGCACGCCGGAGAGAAGCTCCGTCTGACGTTGGAGGACGGCAGCGAAATCACCCTCGCGCCCGATGAGGTGCTGATCCAGACGGAGGCCCGCGAGGGCTACGCCGTCGCCGGCGAGGGCGGGCTGGTCGTGGCGCTTGATACCACGCTCACGCCGGAACTGGAGCAGGAGGGACTGGCCCGCGAGGTCATCCGCCGCGTGCAGGACTTGCGCAAGCAGGCCGATTACGACCTCACCGACCGGATCGCCGTGCAGTACCAGGCCGAGGGCAAACTCGCGGAGGCCATCGCCGCCTTCCGCGACGCCATCGCCGCCGAGGTGTTGGCCGACACGCTGGAAGCGGCGGATGCGCCAGCGGGCGATCAGGTGTTAGAGGACACCGTGGACGGGCACGCGGTCATCCTGGCCGTGCGGCGCAGCTGACCGGGATATACGACCAATTGTAGGAAAAAGTACGAAAATCGCCTGATAAAACCCTGCTGTGGCCGGTCTCCGACCGTGCCACAGTCCTTAACGGGCGCGGTCGGAGACCGGCCCGAGCGTTTCCCAATAATTGTTAGCGCACACAACCGTTGGGAAGGTAGCCGCGATTTCCATATCGCGCAGGCCCATCCCAGAACTTATGCGCGCTAACCAATGATTTGTCCTATACCAGCTGACCGGGTGCGGTTGTAATCCACCTCAAAGTGAGGTATATTTGAAACAAATGCGGGGGCGCGATACGTGGGGTCTTCCCACGCACGATGAGAAATGAGTGGAGTGACAAACAAGTGAAGTCTCGACCATCCTGTTGGCGTCTAGGCCCTAAGAAATGGCTCGCCATGTTGATCGGCGTGCTGCTCTACGCCGGGCTCTCCTGGCTCACCAACAACTTCCCGTTGGCGAACCTCACCCCGGTGCGCATCGGCGATGGCGAAGTGTTGCTCTCCATCCGTCCGGGCGTGGCCGTCCCCATCTTCTTCGGCTTTGCCTTCGGGCCGCTGGTGGGGCTGGGCGTGGGCCTCTTCGGCAATCTGCTGGGCGATTGGTGGTCCGGCTACATCATCTACCCACCCAGCCCGGCCTCCGGCAGCCTGCTGCTCGACATCGTCCGGGGCTACCTGCTCAACTGGCAATTGGGCAACGGCCTGATGGGCTTCATTCCGGGGCTGGCGGCGCTGCGCTGGCGCAATCATGTGCGCCTGCGCGACTATCTCCGCGCGCTGGGCGTGACCGCGCTGGCGATTGCGGCGGGCATGGGCGTGGCTGCCTTCAGCTATGTGCCGCTCTACCAGCTACCCTGGAACGAGGCCCGCGCGATCTTCACCACCGTCTTCATAGGCAATCTGCTCAACGCGCTGATCCTGATGCCCATCCTGCTCTTCAACCTGCAACACCTCCAGCTTGATTCCATCCACTGGTTCACTTCCGGGCTGTTGCGCCGGCTGGTGTTGGCGATTTTGCTCTCGGCAGCGTTGCCCGTGGCACTCCTGGGGCTGTTCTGGGTCGAGCAAACCGCTGCCGCCGATGCGGTCACGACGGAAGTCTGGGTCAAACTGGGCTTTACGATGCTGGCGACCCTGCTCTTCACGCTGACCAACGCGGCCCTGCTGGGCCAGAGCCTCTCGCAGAAATTGCTATTGCTCACCGAATCCACCGAGTTGATGGAATCCGGGCGATTGCCCCCTGAGCAAATCGCGCGCCTGGAAACCATCGAAGGCGATGATGAGCTCAGCCGCTTGAGTCAGGATTTCGGGCGGATGGCGCGGGAAGTGAACGCTGTGCATGAACATCTGGAGAGCGTGGTACAGGCGCGCACGGCGGCGTTGGAGCAACGCACCGCGGAGCTGGCACAGGCGATCCAAGAAGCGGAGGAGGCGCGCGCCGCAGCCGAAGCCGCGACCCACGCCAAGAGCGAGTTCCTGGCGAATGTGAGCCACGAAATCCGCACCCCGCTCAATGCCATCACCGGCATGACGGCGCTGCTGCTCGATACCTACCTCTCGCCGGAGCAACAGGACTTCGTCGCCACCATCCGGGGCAGCGGCGACACCCTGCTCACCGTCATCAACGACATCCTCGACTTCTCCAAAATCGAAGCGGGCCGCATGGAGATCGAACAGCGCCCGCTCGATCTGCGGGACTGCGTCGAATCGGCGCTTGACCTGGTCGCGCCCAAGGCGGCGGAAAAGGGGCTTGATCTGGGCTGTTACATCGAGGCGCACGTCCCCACCACGGTGTTGGGCGATGTGCTGCGATTGCGGCAGGTGCTCCTCAACCTCTTGAGCAACGCGGTCAAGTTCACCAAAAAAGGCGAGATCATCGTCAACGTGGATGCACAACCGCTGGGCGAGGCCTCCCTGCCCGGCTACAGCGAGTACGAGCTGCGCTTCGCCGTCCAGGATACCGGCATCGGCATCCCGCAGGAGGGCATCGCGCACATCTTCGAATCGTTCACGCAGATGGACACCTCGACCACGCGCAAGTATGGCGGCACCGGCTTGGGCCTCGCCATCAGTAAACGGCTGAGCGAGCTGATGGGCGGGCGCATCTGGGCCGAAAGTGCCATCGGCGCCGGTTCCACCTTCTACTTCACCGCCCGCGTGCTGGCGGCAGAGGATGGCGACCTCACCTATCTCGATCAGGAGATCCCCCAGCTGGAGGGGCTACGCCTCCTCATCGTGGACGATAACGTCACCAATTGCGAGATCATCGCCCAGCAGGCGGCCAGTTGGCAGATGCGGCCCGTGATGGCCTTCTCCGCATCACAGGCGTTGACCCTGATACAACAGGCCGGCCCCTTCGACCTTATCATCCTCGACGAGCAGATCGCCGAAATGCCCGGCGTCGCGCTGGCGCGCGAGATCCGCACCCTGCCCCAGGCTGCCGACCGCCCCCTCATCCTGCTCACGCCGCTGGGCTGGCAGCCCGGCGAAGATGACCGCGCCCTCTTCGCCGATTTTATCGCCAAGCCGGTGAAGGTCTCGCAGATCTACAACGCGCTGCTGACCGCCGTGGGCGCAACGCACCGCCTGCGGCCCCAGCGCCGCCGCGAGGCATTGCAAGCCCACAAGCTACTCGATCACAACATGGCGCTGCGCCTGCCCCTACGCATCCTCCTCGCGGAAGATAATCAGGTCAACCAAAAGCTGGCCGTCTTGCTGCTGATGCGGTTGGGCTACGCCGTAGACCTGGCCGAAAACGGTCAGGAGGTATTGGACGCCATGCAACAGCACACCTACGATGTCATCCTGATGGATGTGCAGATGCCGGAGATGGATGGGTTGGAGGCCACCCGCCGCCTCCGGGCGACGTTGCCCCCCAACCGCCAGCCCCACATCATCGCCATGACCGCCAACGCGATGCAGGGCGACCGCGAGCTTTGCATCAACGCCGGGATGGACGATTACATCAGCAAGCCCGTCGAGGTGACGGCGCTGGTGGCGGCGTTGGAGCACACCCAAACATATGCGCCGGGAACCCGCGCGCTCGAGGCCGCTCCCCCCACCGATCCAGACGCGCCCTCGGCTGTGTCGCCCTTGAATGTAGATACACTGCACCGGCTCAAAGCCGCCCTGGGCAAGCGCAGCGACCAGAAGGTGCAGACGCTCATTGATGCCTTCTACGAAAGCGCGGAGCGCCTCATCACCGAGGCGGAACAGGCCCTCGCCGCCGCAGATGCCGGCAAGCTGGAACGCGCCGCACACACGCTCAAATCCACCAGCGCCACGGTAGGCGCGACGGCGCTCGCGGCCCTGGCCCAACAGTTGGAAGCGCAAGCGCGCGCGCAGGAGCTCACCATGGCGGCTCCCCTCGTCCCCACGCTCAGGCCGGCCTACGTGCAGGCGCGTGACGCCCTCGAAGCCGCCCGACGCACCCTCTGATAGCCCTCCGCGTTGACGATTGCTTTTTCCGCGCCTGGGATTATAGTCAGGCCATGAAACGGTATTGGTTTTTGATGCTCTTGTTGAGTGTGACGGCCTGCACAGCCCCCGTCATGCCGGCCTCACCCGCGACCCCGACGTCAGGGGCCGCTGCGCTGGCGTTGCCCACGACCCCAACGGCCCATCCCACGCCCACACCCCAGC
>DAOTXC010000149.1:0-12259 GCA_034435555.1 Anaerolineae bacterium | reverse complement strand
CCGCAACAGATCGGGTGCCCTTTCGATTTCTCGATTCGACCACATGAGCGTGGTCGGTTGCAGGCCGAATTGTTCGGCAATGGATTGCGTGGTATCGCCCGGCTGTACCGTATAGGTGACGATTTCCAGGCGCGGGCGGTCAGGGATCGAGGTGTGCGGGTCGGCGCGACGCGCGATGGCCGCGCGATTGTTGATCATGTAGCTGAGACGGGGCGTCTGTCCGTTGGTCGCCGCCTCGTCATTTGTGGTCTGTAAGAGCGCGATCTCTGCCGCTTCTGATGCGAAGATGACCACGGAATTCCAGTGCATACTGCCCAGCAAGGGCAAGAGCATCGCTACAAACAATAGGGCCAGGTGAGCGGTGAAGCGCCCGCGAAGGGGGCGCTGTCCGGCCTGGTCGCCGTTCCAGCGCCAGAGCCAGGCCGCGGCGCTGGCAATGTAATGCACCAGACAGCCTGGCTGTCTGGTGGTGGAAGAAGTCGCTGCAGGGTCAGCAGTGGTCATTTACGGCTCATAAAGTTTGGGGTTTTGCGGGACGCCGTTCAGCCGGATCTCATAGTGCAGGTGCGGGCCAGTTGACCAACCTGTGGTCCCACAGGCGCCAAGTGCTTGCCCTTGGTAAACTTCCTGTCCGCACTGCACCCAAATTGAATCGAAGTGGGCGTAATAGGTCAGATAGCCATTGCCATGATCTACCCTGACCAGATTCCCATAACCGCCGCCCCATCCGGCAAAGACCACGACGCCATTATCTGCCGCATAGATGGGATCGCCCAGGCTGCAGCGGTAGTCCAGCCCGATGTGCTGGGGATTGCTCGGATCGCGAAAGTACCAGCCGGAGACGGCGTACGAACCGGTGGGCAGGATGAACCAGCCGTTCGCGCCGGGGCCGCTCACGGCCGTACTGCCGCAGAATCCAGAGCTATAGCTGGCGGAAGCGACGCCGGGAGCCGTAGGCGGAGGCGGGGGTGCTTCCCAGGCAATTTCGGAGCCTTGCCCGGCAGGGATGACGAGCTGCTGTCCGGTGCGCAGCGTGCCATCCTCTGTAATATCGTTCCACTCGTTGTAGAGCGCGGAAATGGATACTTCGTATAGTTCCGCGATCTCCAGAGGTGTTTGGTCTTCAGCGACGGTGTGATAGACGCCATCTACCGGCAGAATGTAGAGCATCAGGCCCGGCTGTATCAGCCAGGGCGCATCTTGCAGCGTCTCGCGGTTTGACCAGGCGATGGTGTAGGGGGAGAGGCCAAAGCGGGCGGCGATGTCGAAAAGCGTGTCGCCGCTCTGGATGGTGTAGGTGATGACCTCCAGGCGCAGGCGATCGGGGATTTCGGTGTACGGAAGCGCATTGCGCACCACACCGTGCGCTTGATTGGTTGTTTGTGTGGTGTAGGCTACGATATTCAGCGGGGTAGGGGTGGACATCGGTTCCGCTGCCGCGGAAAAGGACATCTCCGGCACACTGGCGACGCTCACCTCGGCAAAAACTGCCCCTCCAAAGAAGAGTAACAGGAAGGTCAACGTCAAGATGCCTAAGTGGGCGCTGTAGCGTCCCAACAAAGATGTAATCGCCTGACGATCATTGCTCAATCGCCAAGCGTGTGCTACCCCTTTTGCCAGACCTTGCCCCAAGGAGCGGTTGAAAGCGCTTCCTTTGTTTAGGGTATCCGTTTCTAAGGAATCCATGTTCTTATTCATAAGTAAAGTGTACAAGCCCTATAGCGCCTATACAATTGCCATTATAGCATATAAAAATCCAAAATGCAACTACCAATTTCCAGTTTTTCCCAATATTCGTCAGAATTTCGTTAGTGAATTATGATGGAGGAAGGGCGTATTTTTGGAGAAGTACACCGCTACAAGGCGCTCATGCGCCGCGCTGACTTGCTCCTTTTGTGAAGGCGGGTATACTCAAGAGGCGTTGGGAGCGCCATTGGGGCACTTTGCAACCTTTGGATAACGAAAAGAACGTATGCCGATTTACGAATACTATTGCTCAGCCTGTCAAGGGCGCTTCAGTCATCTGGCCCGCACCGTGGATGCGGCAGCACCGCCCTGTCCGCGTTGCGGCACTAGCGCTGTGGAGCGGCTGATCTCAGCGGCGCGGGTGTTGCACAGCACCTCGGAGCGCGAGCGTGAGGTGCAAGCGGGTGCAGCGCAGGTGGATCAGAACGACCCGCAGGCCATCGCTCGCTTTCTCACAGAGTCGGGGCATTTGGAGGATGCCGAGGGCGCCTATGGCAGTGAGGCCTATCGCGAACTGTTGGCACGGCGCAGCGCCGGCGCGACGGATGCGGAGCTCTCCGACCTTTCCGAGGCCCTCATCGAAGCGGTGACGGGCGACGCCGAGGCCGAGCAGACTGCGGAACGCCAGCTCCTGGGCGGACTGCTGCAATCCGGTTTGGCATCGCCGGCGGCTGCCGAGCACACCTGCGAAGGTCACACCTGTCATCACGATCACGACCACGAGCATCACCACGAGCACGAGGCGACCAAGCCACCGACACGCCGACACGCCGAGGATTTGGGCTGGGCGCATTAGTATCAGCCATACGTCGAATCAATATGGATGGAGGAACTGATGGAAAATCCGTTCTGGGATAATTTACGCTACGAGTTTGGGCGTTTGCAGGGCCGCTCCTTGATCATTGCGGGCGGGGTTTGGGTCTTTGTGTTGGCCCTGGGCCTGCTGTGCGCCTTTGGGGTGATAGACATTCCAGGGGGCCGAGAGGCGGAAGCGCCCGCGACGCCGACTGTTGAGGCGACCTCCGAGGGGATCATGCTTCCGACCCCCACGCCGGAACCGACCCAGGAGATCGTCTTGCCCTCTCCGACCGCCTCGCCAGTGGGACTTGACCCCCTGCCCTGGGGCGATTTCGGCTACGGCATCGCCGCGCATGGCATCCTGATGCCCTACTACACGATGGATCAGGTTGCCTACCAACTGGGTTTTAATTGGGTTAAACAGCAGGTGCGCTGGGATCACTTCTCCTCGGGGCCGGGCCAGATGGACTGGAGCGGCTACGACGCGATGATTGACGCGGCCAATGAGCGCGGTTTGAACGTGATGCTCAGCGTGGTGGGCGCGCCGGATTGGTCGCGCACTTACTTCGATGACAATCCAGAGGCCGCACCGCCTGATGACTTTGCACTCTACGCGGATTTCTTGGGAGAGATGGTCGAGCGCTATCAAGGGCGCATCCACGCCATCGAGGTCTGGAACGAGCAGAATCTCGACCGCGAGTGGGACACCGCCGAGGGCGTCAACGCCGAGCAGTACGTCGAACTGCTGCGCCTCGCTTATCAGGCGATCAAGAGCCGCGATCCCAACATCATCGTCATCAGCGGGGCGCTCTCGCCGGTGGGCGGTTCGGCAACGGACCCCGCCAATCCCAACCGTGTGATCTACATGGATGATTTCCTCTATATGCAGCAGATGATTGACGCCGGGTTCTTGCGGTACGCGGATTGCGTTGGCGCACATCACAACGGCTACAACATCGGCCCCAACGTCCCTTGGGATGCCGTACCCAATGATCCCAACGCCGTCTTCCGAGGGCCTTTCGACAATCCCCACCACTCCTGGTCGTTTTATAGCACCTTGTGGGGCTACCACGAGCTCATCTCGCAGGCGGGCTACAACACGCCCCTCTGCATCACCGAGTTCGGCTGGGCTTCCTCGGAAGGATTTGGCGGCTATCCGCCCGACTTCGAGTTCGCGCAAGATAACACCCTGGAAGAGCAGGGCCAGTGGGCCGTAGAAGCTTTCCAATCCATGCGTGAGTGGGGCTTCGTACATCTTGCCTTTCTGTGGAATCTGGATTATTCCTACAAGGGCGGGCTGGGGCCGACCGATCCTAACGCGCCCTACAGCATTCTGGATCTCGATGGTGCCGCGCGTCCCGCCTACGGTATGTTGGGGCAAATGCCGAAAATACCATAGAGGGCGACGGAGCACATGCTTTTGACTGAACAACCGCCGACCCGGCGCCGGTCCTGGTGGCCAGCGCTGGGTCTGTTGGGCCTTCTGGCGCTGATCGGCGTGGTGTGGTTGGGCGGCCCCGCCTTTCTGGCCGATCCCACACCGGCCCCGGCCCCCACGCCGACCTCCTGGCCGATCCCTTACCGTTTCGATTCACCTGCTTATGGCGTTAGCACACACCTGTGGTGGGATCGTTGGGCGGCGCGCGGCGATGAAACGCGCCCCGGCCAATGGCAACTGATCCAAGACGCCGGTTTCGGCTGGGCCAAGCAAAAGTTGGCCTGGCGCGATGTCGAGGGCATCGTGCCAGGCCACTACGATTGGTGGGCCGCCGATCAGCTGGTAGAGGAGGCGGAGGCCGCGGGCGTGGCGTTGATCTTCCGCATTGACCGCCCCCCCGTGTGGGCCTTGCCGCAGGGGATGACCTCCGATAACGGCCCGCCTGTAGATCCGGCAGACTTGCAGAGCTTCTGTTACGCGGTGGCCTCGCGCTACCGGGGCCGCGTTGCCGGCTACCAGGTCTGGAACGAGCCAAATCTCGCTCGCGAGTGGGGCGGCTTCCCGCCCGACCCGGCGGCTTACGTCGCGCTGCTGCGCGCGTGTTACGTGGGCGTCAAGGCGGCGGATCCCCAGGCGCTCGTCATCTCGGCGGGGCTGGCGCCGACCGGCACGACATTGCCGGATGCCATTCCCGATACGGAGTATCTCACCGCGATGTACGCCGCCGGCGCTGCGCCCTACTTCGACCTGCTGGGATTGAACGCGCCCGGCTATAAGGCCCCGCCGGAGATCGCGCCGGAGATCGCCGCCGACCCCGCGCAGGGCTATGGCGGGCAGCGCTTCTTCTGCTTCCGCCACGTCGAGGATATGCGCGCGATTATGGAGCAGCACGGAGACGGTCACAAGCAGGTCGCGCTCCTGGAGTTCGGCTGGACGACCGACCAGAATCCTGACCATCACGATTACGTCTGGTTCGCCGTCACCCCGGAGGAGCAGGCGGACTATCTAGTGCGGGCCTTTGCCTACGCCCGCGAGCATTGGTCGCCGTGGATTGGCCCGATGTTCGTATGGAATATGCCCGATCCAAGTTGGACGCCCGACAACGAAGAGTTCTGGTGGGCGATTGTGGACCCGTTCCACTGGGATGAGGGGCTGCCCCGTCCTGCCTACGAAGCATTACGTCAGATGGAGAAACCTTAACCGGGCCGCGCGCCCGGTCTAATTTAATACCAGGGAGGTAGCTATGTTCCACGAATTTGAAGAAGCAGCTGCATTTGTCCGTGAGCACGCCATCGCCATGATTGATCTGAAGTTTTCGGATTTATGGGGGCGCTGGCATCACGTCACCTTGCCTGCCTCGCAGTTCGGGCCGCGCCTGATGGAAAATGGGGTCGGCTTCGACGGCTCAAGCGTGGGCTTCAAGTCGGTCAGCTCCGGCGATATGGTGCTCGTGCCCGATCTCCAGACCGGCTTTGTGGATCCCTTCTGGGAGATGCCGACGTTGAGCTTCATCTGCATCACCAAGGAGGCCGACACGCGCGAGATCTTCCCCTACGATCCGCGCAATATCGCGCTGCGTGCCGAGCAGTACATGCAGCGTGTGGGCGTGGCTGAGCGCAGCCTGTGGGGGCCGGAGTTCGAATTCTACGTCTTCGATGGCGTCTCTTACGAGAATCGCATGAATGTCGCCTCTTATCGGATCGAATCGGCGGAGGCGGACTGGAACAGCCAGGAGCTGGGCTGTGGGTACACCATCCCGCGCCACGGCGGCTATCACGCGATTCCCCCGCAAGATCGACTCTACAACCTGCGCTCGCAGATGAGTATGCATCTGGAGAACATGGGCATCGAGGTGAAGTATCATCACCACGAGGTGGGCGGACCGGGACAGTGCGAGATCGAGATTGCCATGCAGCCGCTGATGAAAGCCGCTGATGCGACGATGCTCATCAAGTACATCACCCGCATGACGGCCTTCCAGCTGGGGATGACGGTCACATTCATGCCCAAGCCGTTGCACGGCGAGGCCGGCTCCGGGATGCACTTTCACCAGTTCATCTGGCGCGGCGATGAGAATCTTTGCTACGATGCGGCAGGCTATGGCTGCATCAGCGATGCGGGGCGCTATTACATCGGCGGCTTGCTCTACCACGGCGGCGCGGTGATGGGCTTCACCAATCCCAGCACCAACTCCTATCGCCGCCTCATCCCCGGCTACGAGGCGCCCATCAGCGCGATCTACTCGCTGGCGAACCGCAGCGCCGCGATTCGCATCCCCAAGTACGCCAACCGCCCGGACACCGCGCGCTTCGAGTTCCGCCCTCCCGATGCCACCGCGAATCCCTACCTGGCGATGGCCGCGCAGCTGATGGCCGGTGTTGATGGCATCCTGGAGCAGCGCGATCCCAGCGAGCTGGGCTACGGCCCCATTGATGAGGACATCTTTGCCTGGCCAGCGGAAAAGCGCGCAACCATCAAGGCGCTGCCCACTTCGCTCAAGGAGGCGATGGATGCGCTGGAGCGCGACCACGATTTTCTGCTGGCGGGGGATGTCTTCAACAGCGATCTGATCGAGCGCTGGATCGCCAAGAAGCAGAAGGAGGAGCGCGCCGTCCGCGACCGCCCGCACCCCTACGAGATTGAGCTCTACTACGATTTGTAAGCTGTAGTATAATAGCACTATCGTTTGCGCATCACGAGCCGGGGGGTGAGCTGCTCGTGATGCGCTTGTATAACCTGAAAAGAGAAAGGAGCATCATGCCCATTCGTTTTGGAACCGATGGGTGGCGCGCTGTCATCAGCGATACCTTCACCTTTGAGAATTTACGGCTGGTGGCGCAGGCCATCGCCGATTATGTGTGGGAAATTTCCGAGCGCGAGGAGCCGGAGGTGGTGGTGGGCTTCGACACGCGCTTCCTCTCCGACCGCTACGCCCGCGAGGTCGCCCGCGTGATGGCGGGCAACCGCATCGTCGCGTACCTGACGCGCGCCGATGCCTCTACGCCCGCAATTTCGTATGCTATTGTCAACAAGGGCGCGGAAGCCGGGGTGATGATCACAGCCAGCCACAATCCGCCACGCTACAACGGGATCAAGCTCAAGGCAAACTTCGGCGGTTCGGCGCTGCCGGAGCAGGCCCGGCGCGTCGAGGTGCATCTTGAATTGGGACAGCGTGAGGCGCGCGGCCCGAATCTCATGGAGTATGATCGCGCGATCAAGGAGGATTTGATCCGCCTCTTCGATCCAGCGTGGGCCTATTACCAGCATATCTCAGGGCTGCTCGATCTGGACATCATCTCCAAGGCGGAGTTGCGCGTGGTGGCCGATGCGATGTATGGCTCGGGGCGGGGCGCGTTCCGTGATCTGCTGAGCCGCACGCGCTGCACGCTTTACGAGATTCGTGGCGAGATGAACCCTGGCTTCGGCGGCATTCACCCGGAGCCGATGGGCCATTACCTCCAGGCGTTGGCGGCGGCGATGCAGGCCCAGCACGCCGACGTGGGGCTGGCTACCGATGGCGACGCCGACCGCCTCGGCGCGATGGATGCGCAGGGTGAGTTCGTTGACCCGCATCACATCTTCGCGCTGGCGCTGCGCTATCTGGTGGAACGGCGCGGGATGCGCGGCTCGGTGGTCAAGTCGGTCTCCACCACGCGGATGATCAACCGGCTGGCCGAGAAATATCAGCTCCCGCTCTACGAGACGCCGGTGGGGTTCAACTATATTGCCGATTACATGCTCAACGACGATGTGCTTATCGGGGGCGAGGAGTCGGGCGGGCTGTCCATCAAGGGCCACATCCCCGAGGGCGATGGGGTGCTGATGGGGATGCTCCTGCTGGAGATCATGGCCGATGCGCAGTTGCCGCTGCACGAGCTCGTCGCGGAAATACAACGCGAGGTGGGGCCGGCCTGCTACGAGCGGCGCGATATCTCCTTGCAGCGCCCGGTTCCCAAGCAGGAGATGGTCGCACGCCTGACCGGTGAGGCCCCCGCGACGCTGGCGGGACAGGCCGTGGTCGAGGTGAGCACAGCCGACGGCGTCAAGTACATCCTGGCCGACGATGCGTGGCTGCTCATTCGCCCCTCCGGGACGGAGCCGGTGCTGCGCGTCTACGCCGAGGGTCGCTCAGCGGAAGAGGTGCAGGCGCTCCTGGCCTATGGGGAGCAGATCGCCGGCTGAGCGCGGCGCGGCAGCTTGCTTTCGAGCCTGTTGGGAGTATAATGCGGGCGTCGGGGGAGTGTCGGAATTGGCAGACGAGCATGACTTAGGATCATGTGCCGCAAGGCGTGCGGGTTCAAATCCCGCCTTCCCCAACGTAACGGGAGGCCTCTCAAGCGAGACGCCTCCTGTTTTTTGTAGCGCGCTTCCGAGCAAGTGTAGGACAGGCTGCCAGCCTGTCCTACAGGTAATCGTGGAGGGATGGCTGAAGTCCACTCGAAAATAACACATGATCATTGACATTTCTATTGATCCAACTATAGTTATTAGTGGCGTTTTACAGGAAAGTTGAGGAGGTTGTATGAGTTTACCCTTGTTCTCAGATACACAATTGCACATAGATGATGTATTGAATGCAAATTCCAAAATAGTGCTTTATCATGGTGATGTGAGGGAATTTGTAGCGACTATTCCTGATCAGATGGTATCTCTGATTGTGACTTCTCCACCTTACAACTTAGGTAAGGAGTATGAGGATCGGGTCTCCATTGAACGATATTTACAAGAACAGGGACAATTGATTGCTGAATTGCATCGTGTTTTGAGAAATGATGGTAGCGTTTGTTGGCAGGTGGGTAATTTCGTTGAATCAGGAGAAGTCTATCCACTAGATATTCTTTACTACCCTATTTTTAAGAATCTCGGTTTTCAATTACGCAATCGGATTATCTGGCATTTTGGACACGGGTTACATGCCTCTAAGCGCTTCTCCGGGAGATATGAGACGCTTTTATGGTTTACGAAAAGTGATGAATATGTATTTAACTTGGATGCAGTGCGCGTTCCCTCCAAGTATCCTGGGAAAAGACATTACAAGGGGCCTAAAAAGGGGAAGCTATCTGGGAATCCGTTGGGAAAAAACCCTTCAGATGTATGGAAATTGTTAGCCGAGGAGTGGGAGCAGGCTTTTTGGGAAATCCCAAATGTGAAGGCCAATCACCCTGAAAAGACCATCCATCCTTGTCAGTATCCTATTGCTCTGGTGGAACGTTGTGTACTGGCTTTAACAGATGAAAATGATTGGATCTTTGATCCTTATGCTGGCGTGGGTACATCTTTGGTGGCTGGTCTCATGCATCAGCGGCGGGTGATGGGTAGCGAGAAAGAGGATAACTATCTCCAAATCGCTCATGAGCGTATTCAGGCTTACTTTGGCGGCGCATTGCCCTATCGTTCTTTAGGTAAGCCGGTTTATCGGCCTACAGGTAGAGAGAAAATTACGCAGCTACCCAAGGAGTGGGAGGAAGTGACACAGAATCGCCTATTGGAAAAGCGGGAGGAATTCGAATGAGAATCGTCGGTATCTACTCATTCAATAATGGTCAGGGAATTATCGAGTCTGAGTATGCATTGGAATTGCATGAAGTACAGCAAGTTGTTGCTTCTGTAGATAGTAGCGTGTACAAGACTAAACGCAGTCGTGAAAAGACAATGCGCGATAAGCTGCTTTACAGTCCCAAAGGATTAAACAAAGGGTTCAAGAATAATTTTGAGGGCTTGGGATGGCAAACCCACCGGGTCCGTTGTGATTATCCACAAGAGTATTATGTGCCTGGGTATCAAATCAATCATTCCTTCAGAGGTGCTTACCGTGAGATGGATTTTATCAAAAATCGTGTAGGTGTTGAGGTGCAATTTGGTAAGTACGCCTTCATGGTCTACAATGTCTGCGCCAAGATGACGATCTTTCACAACCTCGGTCTGATCGATGTCGGCATCGAAATTGTGCCGGTGAAAGAGTTCGCCGATGAGATGTCAACCGGGGTTTCCTATTTTGAGCAGTTTGTGTGGGATTTGCAGCAGCGCGGCGTTGCCGATATTGACATCCCTGTGTTGATTTTGGGAATTGCACAAGATTGAAGCGCCAGAGTCTTTGAGATAAAGTCCGCGCCGGACGAGATACCTCGCCCGGCGCGTTTTCGTGCCAGTCTGCGATTACGCCTCTAACGCCGCCAGCGCGTTCTTCACGATACCCGTGAACGAATCCACCTTCAGGCTCGCGCCGCCGACCAGCGCTCCGTCAATCTCCTGCATCACGATGAACTCCGCCATGTTGTTCGGCTTGACGCTGCCGCCGTACTGCACGCGGATCGCCTGTGCCGTCGCCTCGTCGTAGAGCGCGGTGAGCGGCGCGCGGATCGCCTCGCGGATGATGCGGTCGGCGTCTTCCGCCGTGGCCGTCAGCCCCGTGCCGATGGCCCAGATTGGCTCGTAGGCCAGCACCACCTGCTGCGCTTGCTCCGCTGTGATCCCGGCAAACGCGCCCTCGATCTGGCTCGTCACGAAGGGGACGGCCTCCCCCGCCTGATTCTGCTCCAGGCTCTCGCCGATGCAGACGATGGGCGTGATCCCATGGGCGAGCGCGGCCTTGAGCTTCTTGTTGACCATCTCATCCGTCTCGCCGAAGTATTGGCGGCGCTCCGAGTGGCCGATGATGATATATTGGGCCAGCTCCTTCACCATCAGCGGCGAAATCTCGCCGGTGAACGCGCCCTCGTCTTCCCAGTACATATTCTGCGCGCCCACGCCGATGTTGGAACCGGCCAGTGTTTGGCTCACGGCCTCCAGTGCCGTCGCCGGCGTGCAGACCGCCAGCTCCATCGTCGTCACCTCGGCGAGATTTTCCAGTAGCCCTTCGGCCAGTTCCAGCGCCTCGGCCACCGTCTTATACATCTTCCAGTTACCTGCGATAAAGGGTTTTCTACCCATCAGCTTCACTCCTTATGTTTTACTTATCCGCCAACGCCGCCACGCCGGGCAGGGTCTTCCCCTCGAGGAATTCCAAACTCGCGCCGCCGCCGGTGGAGACGTGGCTGACCTCGTCGGCGACGCCAGCCTCCGCGACCGCCGAGGCCGAATCGCCCCCGCCGATAATCGTGATCGCATCAATCTCCGCCAGTGCTTTGGCGATGGCGAAGGTCCCCTGGGCGAAGTTCGGCATCTCGAAGACGCCCATCGGACCGTTCCAGACCACCGTCTTCGCCGTGGCGAGCAGCGCCTTGTACTGCGCTACTGTCTCCGGGCCGATATCGAGGATGCGCCAGCCGGGCTTGACCGCGTCCACCGCAACGACTTGCGAGGCCGCGTCGTTATCGAAGGCGTCGGCGACGACGGCATCCACAGGGAGCACCAACGTCTCGCCGGCCTCCTCGAGCAACGCCTTAGCCGTTTCCAGCACCTCATCCTCCACCAGCGAGTTGCCCATCTCGAGCCCCTGCGCTTTGAAGAACGTGTTCGCCATCCCGCCGCCGATGAGAATTTTATCGGCCTTGCCGAGCATGTTCTGGATGACGCCGATCTTGTCGGAGACCTTCGCGCCGCCCAGAATGACGATGTAGGGGGGCTCCGGGTCGCCAGTGGCGCGGCCCAGGAAGTCAATCTCCTTGCCGATGAGGAAACCGGCCACGGCGGGCAGGTGATGCGTCACGCCCTCGGTGCTGGCGTGGGCGCGGTGCGCCGTGCCGAACGCATCGTTGACAAAGACATCGCCCAATTTCGCCAGTTGCGCGGCGAAGTCGGGATCGTTTTTCTTCTCCTCATCGTAGAAGCGGGTGTTTTCCAGCACCAGCACGTCACCCGGTTGCAGCGCCTCGGCTAGCGCCTCAACCTCGGGGCCGATGGTGTCAGGGGCCATCTGGACCTCTTTCCCCAGCAGCTCGCCCAGGCGAGCGGCGACGGGGGCGAGGCTGAACTCGTGGCTCTTGCCCTTGGGTCGGCCCAGGTGCGACATCAGCACCAGGCTGGCCCCTTGCTCAAGGATATATTCGATGGTGGGGAGCGCCGCGCGGATGCGGTTGTCGTCGGTGATCACGCCCTCTTTGAGCGGGACGTTGAAATCGGCGCGCATCAACACGCGCTTGCCTTGCAGCTCAATATCACGAACGGTCTTTTTGTTCATAGGTTCCTCCTAGCGAACCGACAAATCTACAAATCAGTAAAGGAAGGTATCTACTCAGGCTCTAGCCGGATCGCCAGATCCGGCGTGGAGGCACAAGCAAATTCCAGGCTGCTATACAATGTAGTCCTAGATAATTCTGACTTGACGGGGATCTGACG
>DAOTXC010000148.1:0-25917 GCA_034435555.1 Anaerolineae bacterium | reverse complement strand
GCTAAGACCAAAGTTTTTAAACGGTATAATTGAAGGGTTCAAACGGCAAGTCTTTGATTCACTGACTCTCCGATTCGCTAACTTATTCGACTCGTTCAGGAGGTGACGCATGTGTGCAAAGGTTGATTTCACGAAGTTGTTGGAAACGGTGCGGGAGCGGCTCGCAGGCGCGGCCCCCCGTGAGGCAAAACTGGCCTCGGTGTGCGAAGTCCTCGCCGCCGAGGTTCCCCATTACGATTGGGTGGGGTTATACCTGGTGGATCCGACCCGCGAGCGCGAGCTGGTGCTCGGCCCCTTTGTGGGCACGCCTACCGAGCATGTGCGCATCGCCTTTGGCGAGGGGATCTGCGGGCAGGCGGCGGATACGGAGCAGACCTTTGTGATCCAGGATGTCTCGCAGGAGACGAACTACCTCTCGTGCAGCGTCCATGTGCAATCGGAGATTGTGGTGCCGCTCTTTGATGCGGCTGGGGGGATTGTGGGGGAACTGGACATTGACTCGCACCAGCTGGCCCCCTTCACGCCGGAGGATCGGGCGTTTTTGGAGGCCGTGGCACAGACGCTCGCGCCGCTCTTCTAGCCGCACTCAGGTGTTGAAGGCGTCGCCCAGAATTCTGCGCGTGTAGTTGAGACTTTTAGCGGCGACTTGAGGATCATCGAGCTCCAGCACGAGCCACGGGCGATGGGGCAGTGCGGCCAGTTGTGGCAGGAGCCGGGCGTAGTCAATCGCGCCGCTGGGATCGTTCAACCCGATGTGTTCGTCAATCACACCGCGCGAGTTGTTCATGTGGACGTGCCACACGTAGGGCGCGAGCGCGGTGAGCCACTCGGCGATGGGATGGGCATTGTTGTAGAGAAAAGCGTGGCAAACATCCAGGCAGACGCCCACGTGAGGGCTGTCGAGTGCATCCATGACGCCCTTGAGGAGCAGCGGGTCGGGGTCCCACATATTCTCCAACGTGATGCGCACCTCGCGCGCGGCGGCCTCCGCGCTCAGCTCGCCCCAGAAGTCCACCTGCCGTTCAATCCAGAGCCGGCGGTAGCCCTCACGCCGTAGCATGGGCAAGAAGTTGGTGTGGAAGATGACGTGGCGTGCGCCAAGCGTGGCGGCGATGTCGAGGTTGTGGAGATACCGTTCCCAGGTGAGCTGGCGGATGCGGGCATCCTCGGTGGCGCTTGCCATATCGTAGAAGGCCCCGTGACATGCCAGGGGGCCAGTGAAGTCGCGCAGTAGCTCCTGATACTCTCGAAGAAGGGCCTGCCAATCGCCATCCAGAATGGCGGGCTGCGAGAAAGCCTGAATTTCTAACCCACCCCCAAACTCGCGGGCCAGCTCGAGATGCACGCTTATATCAGTCCCATATGACGCTAACAGTATTCGACTCATTTCTGTTTATTTTACAACAAGCAGAGGCAAAAGACAAGTGCGTTTTGTTCCGGTTTGGTTACAGTTTAGCAGGCCATTTCCCATTTATAGAAGATTATGGTATAATAAAAGCGTAGGGGATGACAGGTTTCGACGGGGAAGGTTGATTGTGGATGGCGAGCCGGGGAGGCTCCGTTCCCGTGACCCCAGGAGCAAACCAACAAGTGCCAACTCTATGGCCAATAGCTGGGCCCCTGTGGCCGTCGCTGCGTAAGCAGTTAAGCCCAAGGTAACCCAAACACTGATCGGGAGAACCGATCACGCCCCTCTGGCATTTCGCTAGTGTGCTAGAGTCGGGTGCCAGATAATTAGCGTGCTGCCTCTCAGACGCCGATAAGTGAGGTCAAGATCTGTCGGCTGGTTCAGGAACGGCGCGGTCAGCGGCGACCCCCTGAACGAGAACGAAACTGCTGACTACGCTCGTAGAGGTTCACCGTCGAATTCTTCGGACGCGGGTTCGATTCCCGCCATCTCCACACCCTAAAGGGCCGGCTTGGCTGCCGGCCCTTTACATTGGGGGGGGAGGAAATCAAAGTGACACATTCGCGGATAGTCTTGGTGACGGGCGCGCGGCAGATGGGCAAGAGCACGCTCTGTCAGCGCGTGGCGGAGACGTTGCGCGCGGCGGAGGTGACGGTCTCAGGGCTGTTGACGCGCCGCACCGGCCCGCACGATCTGGTCGTGTCCGAGATGCACACCGGCAACATTTATCCCCTCACTCTGCCCTATCAAGGCGCGGGGGATCCGGCAACGCCTGCCTTCTGCATGGATCCGGCGGCGATGGCCCGGAGCGCTGCCGCCCTGGAAAGCGCCTTCCCCACGCAAGTCTTTTTCCTCGATGAACTCGGCCCGCTGGAACTGCGGCGCGGCGCGGGCTGGAGCAACGCGCTGCCCTTGCTGCACACCGCGCAGTACAAGTTGGCGATTCTCGTGATCCGCCCGGAGCTGTTGGATGTGTTGATCGCGCGGCTGCCCGCTCCCCCCTCGGCGGTGTTCCCCGTGCAGCCCGACAATCGCGAGCAGCTCTTCGAGGCGCTGCTGCAACAAGCATCATGTTTCGACTGCATGAAGTAACCGTCCACTACGGCCAGCGGCTCGCGCTGGATAACCTGAGCCTGCACATCCCGCCGGGGACCTTCACCCTGGTGACGGGGCCTTCTGGCGGCGGCAAAACAACGCTGGCGCGGGTGCTCGCGGGCATCACGCCCCACGCCATCCCCGGTAAGGTCACAGGCGAGGTGCGGGTGGATGGGCATGATCCCCAGCTGTTGCCATTGGCCAAAACGGCCTTGCATGTGGGGATGGTCTTCCAAAACCCGGCGGCGCAGCTCTTCAACCTGCGCGTGGATGATGAGGTGGCCTTCGGGCCGCGCAATCGTGGCTTGTCGGAGGCCGAGGTCGCGCAGCGGGTGACGTGGGCGTTGCAGGCGTGCGGCATCCTGCATCTGCGCGAGCGGCTGATCCGCACCCTTTCGGGCGGCGAGAAGCAGCGGGTGGCTATCGCGGCGGTGCTGGCGATGCGCCCGCCAGCCCTCATCCTCGATGAGCCGACCTCCGGGCTGGACCTGCCAGGGACGCACCAGGTCGTCGAGGCGCTGAGGCAATTGCACGCTGCCGGCACAACGCTCCTGTTGATCGAACATCGCCTGGGCGAGGTGGCCCCGCTGGCCTCGCGCACAGTGCTGCTGCACGCGGGGCGCTGTGTGGGGGATGGCGACACGGAGACCTTGCTCAATGAAACCGCACTGCTCCGCGACTTGGGGGTGCGCCGTCTGCCCCGCACCCCGCGCTGCACGTGGGAGACCTTGATGCAGACGCAGGGCTACCATCCCCCGGCGGGGCGCGATCCCCTGGTGCAGCTCGAGGGCATCGGCGTGCGTTATGGTCAGTGCCAGGCGCTGCGCGACATCTCGCTGACAATCTACGCGGGCGATTTCCTGGCGGTGGTGGGGGATAATGGTGCGGGCAAGACGACGCTGGCGCGGGTGCTCGCCGGCCTGATCCGCCCGCACAGTGGTAAGCTGCGCACCGGTTGGGGCGGACGCTTGCGTCCGGGGCGCGACGTGGGCCTGCTCTTTCAGGATCCGCTGGAGCAACTCTTCTGCGATACCGTCGCCGAGGAGGTCGCCTTTGGCGCGCAAAACTACGACACGTATGATCCCGCCTTTCAGCAGCAGCTATTGGAGCAATCTGACCTGGTGCAACTTGCGTCCTACTCGCCGTTGAAGCTCTCCAGCGGGCAGCAGCAGCGGGTGGCGCTCGCGGCAGTGCTCTCGTTGCGGCCCCGCCTGATCATCCTGGATGAGCCGACGCTGGGACAGGACTGGGCGCATCTGGAGCGGCTGATGTTGTTCTTGCAAGAGCTCAACCGTCAGGGACACACGATTCTCCTGATTACCCATGATTACAGATTGGTGTATCATTATGCCCAGCGCGTCGTCATCCTGCGCGAAGGCGAACTGGTGGTGGATGGCGTCTTACACAGGGAGTGGTGAAGCATGGACGAAACCTGGCAGATTGTGGGACATAGGTTGGCAGTACAGCAGTTGCGGCTGATGGTCATCCGCGACGAGGTTCCCCATGCGTTATTGATCATCGGGCCGCCCGATATCGGCAAGGAAACGCTGGCATTGACGCTGGCGCGGGCGCTCTTATGCACTGCGCCCGTCGAGGCGCGCCCCTGCAATGCGTGCTCGGCCTGCCGCCGGGTTGATTCGGGCAATCACCCGGACCTCCTGCGGATCACGCCGGAGGAGGCGTTGGGCAACGTGAAGATCGAGCAGATCCGCAGCGTGGGGCACTTCCTGGCGTTGCGCCCCTCGGAGGCGCGGCATAAGGTCGCGCTGATCGCTGATTTCGAGCGGGCGACCACTAGTGCGGCCAACGCGCTGCTCAAGACATTGGAAGAGCCGCCCGCCTACGCGCACCTCATCCTGCTGGCGACAGATGCGGACACCCTGCTGCCGACGATAGTCTCGCGGGCGCAGCAGATTGCGCTCCGCCCGCTCGACCGCGAGACGGTGCGCCAGGCCTTGCAGACGCGGTGGTCGCTCCCCCCCGACGTGGCCGCACGGCTCGCGCGGCTCTCCGGCGGGCGGATGGGGTGGGCGGTGCGCGCCGCGACCGATTCGCAAGCCGTGCAGCAGCTCGAGACGGCGGTGGCGCTGCTGTTCGAGGTGTTGCGCAGCGGGCTGCCAGAGCGTTTCGCGGCAGCAAAGCAATTGGCGCAGGATGATGCGCTGGTGGCGCAGACCTTCGCCTATTGGCAGGTGGCCTGGCGCGATGTGTTGCTCTTGCAGACGGCTACTGACTCGGCCCTGACCTTTCAGGAGCAGCGGGGCGCGCTGCAACAGGTGGCTGACCAGGTGACACCAAGCGCCTCGGCTGTGGTGCTACGTCAATTGGAAACGGGATTGGAGGCGCTGGCGCGTCACGCCAATACCCAACTGCTGGTGGAGAATTTACTGCTCCGGCTACCGCCTGTGGCGCTGTGAAGCCGTCTGTGGGGCGCGTGGTGTGTCTCATGTCCGTAGCGCAGAGCGGAGCATTGGCTCCGCTCTTTGTTTTTGATGTTTTTGTCAGGCCTGGACAAGCGCGGAGATATTGGCCGAGTAGTTGTACAAATCAGCGAAAAATACTTGACAAAATCTCTACAATACCTTATAATATAGCTGGTTTTGAGAGAGGCAACGAGGACAGCCTGATAGCCATAATAGCAATAACTCGTTGTGGCGCTTGGGAATACCCGCGTGGATGCGGTGAATGAGGCGCAAACAGGTGTTGGCTCAAGCCGCGAAGAAGGGGGGACGCCCCCTTCTTCATCCAATTTGAATCTCAATAACAATAAGGAGAACAGCAATGAAAACAAAAGTAGTAGCCGATGAAAAGATATTCTTGGGATTGCGCCGTTTCAACGCGGGGATGGGATTTTTGCATCTGATCCAGGGTATCCTGATGATTCTTATCAGCAACGACAGGACCTATCCCTTCACCACCTCTTATCTGACCTTCGATCCCGCCACCTTCCGCCTGGTTCCCAATCCGCAATTCGTGGGCGACCTGCGCTTTGGCCCGGCGGTGGCGCTCTTCCTGCTGATCTCAGCGGTGGCGCATTTCTACCTTTCCACTATTGGATATTCGCGCTACGTCGAAAATCTCAAGAAGGGCATGAATCCCATCCGCTTCTACGAGTACGCGCTCAGCTCCTCGTGGATGATCGTGCTGATCGCCATGCTCGTGGGGATGTGGGATGTGCCGAGCCTGGTGCTGATCTTCGCGCTCAACGCCACCATGAACCTCTTCGGGATTATGATGGAATTTCACAATCAGTACACCAAGAGGGTGGATTGGACTGCCTACATTTACGGCGTCTTCGCCGGGATCGTGCCGTGGATTGCGATTGGGATGTACTTTGCCGGTTCGCTAAGCTCTTCGGGTGCCAAACCGCCGGCCTTCGTCTACGGCATCATCGCCTCGATCTTCGTCTTCTTCAACATCTTCGCCATTAACATGGTGCTCCAATACAAGAAGATCGGCCCGTGGAAGGATTATCTCTTCGGCGAGCGCGTCTACATCATCCTGAGCCTGCTGGCAAAGACGGCGCTGGCCTGGCAGATCTTTGCCGGGACGCTGGCGCCGGTGTAGAGAAAAGATAAAGGTTGAGGGCGGCACGATGAAAAGCGGGAAAGTGTGGTTGGGGCTGCTGGCAGGGCTGGTGGTCTTGCTGTTGGTCGGCCCGTTGGTCGTGCCAATCCCGCCGCTGGAGGGGACGATCCCGCCCGCGCAACTTGCGGATGCCGATAGCCGTTTTATCGAACTGGCCGGGATCAATGTTCATTACAAGGCGATGGGCAGCGGGGAGCCGGTCTTCCTGCTGCTCCACGGCTTCGGCGCCAACACCTACTCGTGGCACAAGGTGATGACGCCTTTGAGCGAGTGGGGGACCGCCATCGCCTACGACCGCCCGGCCTTCGGCCTCACCGAGCGCCCGCTGGCATGGGACGGGGTCAACCCGTACAGCACCGAGGCGCAGGTAGAGATCGCCCTGGGTCTGCTTGACGCGCACGGGGCCGACCGGGTCATTCTGGTGGGACACTCTGCCGGGGGCACGCTGGCCGTGCATATCGCCTTGTTGCACCCGGAGCGCGTCGAGGCGCTGATTCTCGTCTCGCCCGCCATCTACACGGGCGGCGGCGCGCCGGGCTTCGTGCGTCCGTTGCTGCACACGCCACAACTGCGGCGCATCGGCCCGCTGATTGTGCGGGGCATGTTGGCGCGCGGCGATGCACTCATCGAGCGGGCCTGGCACGATCCCGCGCGCATCACGCCGGAGGATCGCGCCGGATACCTGCTTCCCCTGCAATCCGAGAACTGGGACCGGGCGCTCTGGGAGATGACGCTGGCGGCGGACTATCCCGATCTCGTTTCCCAATTGGACCGGCTGACCCTGCCGGTGCTCATCATCACCGGGAATGACGACCGCGTCGTGCCCGCTGCCGATAGCATCCGCCTGGCGGGAGAAATCCCCGACGCGGCGCTGGTGGTCATCTCCAACTCCGGCCACGTCGCCCACGAGGAGACGCCGGAGGCCACGTTGATGGCGATTGCGGAGTTCATGCGCTCGTTGCCCTGAACTACAACAATCTGGCAATGCGCTGGTTGCTGCGGAGCATTCTGTAGAGGATGCTCCGCAGTTTGTTTGCCCTACCCCAAGAATTTTCGAGTTGTGATACAATAGAGCCATAGTTGCATTGGCACAAACAAGGACTGCGTATGCTCAATCAAATGCTCACGGATCTACACGAGGCGCTGCTGGCAGGGGAACGATACTGGTTGAACAACCTACAACTGACCCTGGCGCGTTTCCGTGTGTTGCCAGCCGATCAGCGTCTTCTCGATAACGTCCTGCGCCAGGTGGATGAGATTTTCATCGTCTTGATCTTTGCGCCGGCAGAAGAACCACGCCACGCTTTCATCAACGCACTTCTGGAGCAACCTGTCGTGGGAGATGCGTTGTTGAGCAATCCTGAGCACAGCTACCACTTCAAGTATGGCAGCAAACTCAGCCCCACTGCCATCGAAGGGCAGATCGAAACAATCACCGCGCCGATCCCCTTGCTGCGTGAGATCAACCTGGTCTACGTAGCACAGCCCACGTTTGACCTCCAGGCTTACACCTCCGTGTTGGAGCGCTATCAGGATCGGGCCGATCTCGCCCTGCTGGTTACTTCAAGCCCCATCGCCTTGAGCGAGATGGAAGCGACATTGCTGGCGCAATTGCAGGCGCAGCCGATCAAAACCGCTATCGTCATCAGCACCCCAGAACCGCCCGCTGAACCGCCTCTGGTGGCAGCCTTGCGCGGACGCCCCGGCCCCAAAATCAAGTTCTTCATCGTCGGCGCGACCGCTGCGCCCGGCGTTGCAGAACTGCGCCAGTTGCTTGTGACCACCTTCTCGCTGCCCACGGTCATCCGCTACAAGCTGCAACAACCGCTGGAAACTGCTTTCAGTCTGATTGACAAGTACCGCGCGGTCGTTGATGAGCGTCTGGGGCTGCTCGACCAGGATTTGGAGACGCTCACCCAAACGCTCAAGCGGCTCCAGGAATACATCACCTCCATGGAGCAGATCTTTGAGTTGCGATTGGAGCAGGTCAACGAAGTGGTCATGGGGTTGGAAGAAACCTGCCTGATTGCATTGGAGCAACTCTTGCATCCCACCCACATCTTCGATCTGCTGCGCGTGGCCGAGGTGGAGGAGGAATTTGTGGCGAGCGTGGTCGCCGATGTGCCGATGCAGGTGCAGGCGCGCCTCGAAGAGACCAGCGAGTGGATCGCGTCCAGCTATCTCACGCCCTGGCAGATCATCAACGACCGGCTCTTGCAGCGCAGCCAGGTGACATCCAATCCGCTCTTTGAGCGGGCGGGGGGGAACTTCGACTACAACCGCAAGCACATCTTGCAGACGACCTACCGGGATATTGATACCGCCATCCACAGCTACGATGAAGCGCAGGAGGCGGCCCGTATCCTGCAAATGTGGCAGCAGGCCCTGGTCGCCATGCTCGATGATGAGGAAGTGCCCGCTGTGGTGGATGTGAAAATTGTCTTCGAGGGCGTAGCGCGGCAGATGTTGACGCATCTCACCCGCATCCCCCCACCTCTGCGCCCCCTCCTCGTCCCTTTGCGGCGCAGGGCGCTCCGCGCGCACATGCATGCCGACTTTGAAAATATCCGTGTGCAGTTGCTCGAAACGCTAACCGAACGGTTCCGGCAGATTTTGGATGGCTATCAGCACAAGATTGATGCTTCAGTCGCGCCCTATGACCGCTTCGTGCAGGAGGAGCGCAACTATCTCAACAAAGTCTACGATGATTTGAACTACATTGGGGCCTGGTTCCGCCAGATCGAATCCGAGATCAAAAACCTTAACGCCGAGTCCCGGTAACTTCCTCGAAACAAACGCCGCCGGCGCGCATAGCATCTATGCGCGCCGGCGTATGATTTCGGATGTGCTCTTAATCCACCGTCAGCGTCTTGCTCAAATTGCGCGGGAAGTCAGGATCGTAACCCCGCGCCAGGCTCAGCCGATATGAGAGCAGCTGCAACGGCACGGTCGCCAGCAGCGGCTCCAGCAATGGATCAACCTCCGGCAGCACCAGCAAATTTTGGACATTGGCCCGCAGCCGCGACTCCTCCTGCCCGATGGCGATGACCTGCGCTCCCCGGCAGGCGGCCTCGTTGATCCCACTCACGATGAGCGGGATGTCCCCCGCCCCCGCCACGAAGATCACCGGGTAGCCTGCGTAGACCGCCGAGAGCGGCCCGTGCTTGAACTCCGTCGAGAGCATCCCCTCACAGTGTGCGTAGGTGATCTCCTTCATCTTCAGCGCCCCCTCGAGCGCGATGGCGTAGGTCAGCCCATAGCCCAAACAATAGAGGTCATCCTGGTCTTTCAACTGCGCCTCCAGCGGGGCGATCTGCGGCTCCACCCGCGCAATCGTCTCTTCGAGCAGGGCCGGCAGCTGCTGCAGCATCGCCGTGTCGTGGCCGCCCAGGCGCAGCGCCAGGTACAGGAACGCGAGCGCCTGATTCATGAAGGTCTTCGTCGCCGGGACGCTGATCTCGTACCCGCAGGCCATCGGCAGATAGACCGCGCTCTCGCGCATCAATGTCGAGCCAAGCACATTGACCAGCGCCAGCGGCTCCATCCCGCGCGCCTCCGCGACCGCCAGCGCGTTGAGCACGTCCTTCGTCTCACCGCTCTGGCTCACGAAGATCCCCGCATCTTCCGGGCCGACCGCCGGGCCGTATTGCGGGATGAACTGCGGGGCCAGCACCGGGATCGCGGCCCGGCCCGCCAGCCGCGCCAGATAGGTCGCGCCCAGCAGGCAGGCGTGGTAGCTCGTGCCGCAGCCCACCAGATAGAGCTGCCGCGCGCGCTCCATGTGCGCGACCATCCGTCCCACGTGCGGGGAAGCGTCCAGCAGGTGCAGCAGCTCCGCAGCGACCTGCGGCTGCTCGTGGATCTCTTTGAGCATGAAGTGCGGATAGCCGCCCTTCTGCGCGACCTCCATGCTCGCGGTCACCTCCTCGATCTCGCGGGCCACCACGCGCCCATCCTCAACACTGCGCAGTTCCAGCCGGTCGGGTTCGAGGATCACGATCTCGCCATCCTCGATGCGCAAAATCCGGCGCGTCAGCGGCAGGATCGAGGGCAGGTCGGAGGAGACGAGCGTCGCATCCTCGGTGATGCCTGCCACCAGCCCGGAACCTTTCTTGAAGGCGTAGAGCCGCGTCTCGCCCACCCGCCCGATCACGAAGGCATAATCGCCCTCCAGGTCGCCGTAGGCCCGACGGATGGCCTCTAGCATCTCGTAGCCCTGATCCACGTACCGCTCCACGGCATGGACGCACGTCTCGCCGTCGTTGGTGGAGCGGACGGTCATCCCCTCCGCGATGAACTGCGCGCGCAGCTCCACGTTGTTGACGACGTTGCCGTTGTGCGCGCCGACCAGGTCGCCGTCGGAATCGAGGTGCGGCTGTGCGTTGGCCTGCGAGGGCGCGCCGAAGGTCGCCCAGCGCAGCTGCACCATCCCCCGTTGCCCACGCAGCGCGGCGAAGTCCAGCCGTTCGGCGACGGCCTCGACTTTGCCCACGTCCTTGCGCAGGTCTATCACGCCATCGTCGTGGATCGTGGCGCAGCCGACCGAATCGTACCCACGATAAGAGAGCCGGCGCCCGGCCTCCGTCAGAATCTCACCCAGCGGGCGCTCCTCGCGCGCCACAATGCCAAAAATCCCACACATGCAGTCATCCTCCAATAGTATAGTGAGCCGAACGAATCAGCGAGTCAGCGAATCGGCGAGGTGTGCGATGTTCGCTCTCGCGGTTCACTCTAATCCAAGTAGTTGTAGCCGCTCCGGTGAGGGGCGACCATCGGGGAGCCAGCCGCGCGCCTCGTAATACTCCGCCAGTTGCGTTTCCAAATCGGGCAGCTTGCCTTCCGCTTGCCCGGAGGGGCGCGCATGCGTGAGCAACCGCTCCGGCAACGTGTCATCCTCGCGGGTGACGCCTAGCCGATTGTTGATGAGCCGCTTGAGGTTGAAGATGCGTTCCCCGGCCAGGCGCAGCTCCTCGGTATCCATGTCCCACCCCGTCGCGGTGTTGATCAGCTGCGGGAGCTGTTCGTAGAAGTGACCGATCTTGCCCACGAATTTGCACAGTCCTAGCGGGTTATAGAGCGAGAGGTAATCCTGGAAGGCGCGGGCGTGTTTGCCGGCGCCCTCATCATCGAAGCGCTCGTAGGGTTCGGCATACCAGGCCGTCGGGTCAATGCCGTACATCGTCCAGTAGGTGAGGCCCTCCAGGTGGCAGCCGCCCCGAATCGAGGTGGCATAGCTCGCCGCCATGGAGAAATAAGCGCGCGGATCGTGATATGCGACCTCCAGCCCTTTCACGTGAACGGCGTACCGGTCGGCTTCCTGGCCCAGCACCGCTGCCGCGTGGCGGGTTCCCTCCGCCAGCAGGTCGCCCAATCCCTCCCGGTTGGTGATCAGTTCCAGCGCCGCGTGGACGCCCTCCGGCTCGCCCCAGGCGAGCGTGTGGCCCTGCAAATCCTCCGGTGAGATCAGCCCGTTTTCCAGGGCCTCCGTCGCAAAGGCGATCACCGATGAGGCGCTGATCGTGTCCAGCCCCAGCCGGTTGCAGAGATCGTTCGAGCGCGCCACCGCCGCCAGATCGTCAATCAGCAACATGGAGCCGAAGCCCGCGAGCGTCTCGTATTCCGGCCCCTCGCCGGAGACGCCCGCGTAAGGCCCTTCGGTAATCTCGATCTTCTTGCCGCAGCCGATGGGACAGGCGTGGCAGAAGGTGTGCTTCACCCAATATCGCTCGTGGATCTCCTGCCCGGAGATGGCGTGTGCGCCCTCCGCCCACGAGCCGCCCTTCCAGTTCTGGATAGGCAGATCGCCGGTGAATTCGGTCCCGGTCATCCCGCCGGCGGTGCCGTACATAGAAGCGCCCTTGGAGTGTTCTTTGATCACCGGGTTGAGCGCCTTCACCAAGTCCATGAACGCCTGAGGATCGGCGTATTGGGGGCGCGTCTTGCCGCGCGCGACCACCGCCTTCACCTGCTTACTGCCCAGCAACGCACCCATACCGCCGCGCCCCGCTGCCCGGCTGTGCTCGCGTCCGCCCTGCATCACCGAGGCGAAGCGCACCAGATTCTCGCCCGCCGGGCCGATCACGCCCGCGCGCGCCTTGGGATCGGTCTCCGCCAACAGCTGATCGTAAGCGTCGAAGGTGTCCAGCCCCCAGAGGTGCGCGGCATCGCGGATTTCCACCACCGGGCCATCAGCGTCCTCATGCACGTAGATGTAGACCGGCGACTTCGCCCGCCCCGTGATGACCAGGCCATCAACGCCCGCTGCGCGCAGCTCCGCGCCGATGTGCCCGCCCACGTTCGCCTCGTTCCAGATGCCCGTCAGCGGACTGCGTCCGCACCAGCTGGAGCGGCAGCCTGTCGGCGCGAAGGTGCCGGTGAGCAACCCGTTGAAGATGTAGATGGGGTTGCGCGGATCGAGCGGCTCGATCTCCGGGTCTAGTTCTTCATAGTACAACTTCGCCGCGTAGCCGCTGCCCAAGAGATACTTGCGGGCATCGGAGTCGGCAATCGCCATCTCCCGCACCTCGCCGGTGTCCAAATCAATCCGAAAATACTTGCCTGCATAGGCGTGTGTCATCACTCTTTTCCTCCTCTAAAAATCTGCAAACCTAAAAATCACTGGGACTTCTTGAGTATAACCGCCTTGCCTCAAGAGGCAAGCCTCGTTTTAGGGGCCTTGCGAGCAAGGGAGAGCATATTCAACGGCCCAAGCTGATTCATTCTCTCGCTGGAGACGCTGCCGCGGCTCGCTACCGGCGATGTCGCTTGCTTTTCCTTGCCTGAGGCGAGGGGGCCTGAGCGGTTCATGCACGTCGGGATTAGGACGCAGATTTTCACGGATTCACGCTGATAATTCTTAAAATCAACGTGAATCTGCGTCCAATATCTGCTCAAGGCTTATTCAGGAACAAGCCTAACACTAATCGGGGTTTGTGGATATATTGGAGGATATTTGTATAGATATTATTGACAAGCGGGCGCTCCTATGGTATCCTAAAGCTATGAAAACAGGCGAGGCATACATACTATGACAGCAAGCGAACAACCTTTGAGCGATAAACCCATCTACAACATCGGGGCCGTCAAACGCATCACCGAGATCCCCGTGGCCACGCTGCGCGCCTGGGAGCGGCGCTACGGCTTCCCCGATGCAGCGCGCACCTCCGGCGGACATCGCCTCTATACAGAAGGGCAGATCGTCCGCTTGCAGTGGGTCAAGGCGCGCATTGACGAGGGGATGCAGACGCGCCAGGCCATCGAAGCTTTGCGCGAGATGGAGCGCGAAGGCCGCTTTCCAGAAGCGCCCCCCCCGCTCGTGGATGACGGCGTGTCCGCCCCAGACCCATCGCTCGAACATTTCAAAACGCGGCTGGTGGCCGCGTTGCTCGCTGGCGATCTGCAAGGGGCCGATCAGTCGCTAGGGGAAGTTCTGGCGCTCTATCCATTGGAGGCGCTGATCCCAGGGCTGATCCGCCCGGTGTTCACCGCCATCGGCGAGGCGTGGTTCGCGGGGGAGATCAACGTGGCGCAGGAACATCTCGCCACGCAGTTTCTACATCATCGGCTGGTGATGTGGCTGATGACCGGCCCGCCGCCGCGCGATGTCGCGCCTGTGGTATTGGCCTGTGCGCCCCAGGAATGGCACGAAGGCAGCCTGCTGATGTTAGGCGTCCTTTTGCGCCGCAAGCGCTGGCCCGTCGCCTATCTGGGGCAGGCCGTGCCGCTTCCCGATCTGGCGCGCTACGTGCGGGCGACGCAGCCCCTGGCCGTCATCCTCGTTGCGATGACGGCGACTGCAGCCGAATCGCTGCTTGCCTGGCCGCAATGGCTGCCGGAGGCCGCGGCCCATGCGCGCCCCATCGTCGCCTATGGCGGGCACATCTTCACCGCCGAGCCGGAATGGCAGGCGCGCGTGCCCGGCATCTTCCTCGGCCCCACGCTTGAGACGGGCCTGCTGAATCTGGAGCGGCTTCTGCAGCAAGCAGCGCCTCTGAAGCGGTGAACTCCGCGCTGCTTTTTCAACCTCACGCTTTGCCTGTTTGTCAAACTGTCTTTGTGCGGTATAGTAGAAGCCTGATGATGCCTATGTGGGATAAAATAAGATGAGTGAAATGGACACAACACCGAGCAACGCGAATACCGATGCCGCCCCGCAAGGGCCGGAAGAACAACTCGCCAGCGTGCGCTTTCAGGAGGCTGGCAAAGCATATCATTTTCTCGCCGCCGGAGATTTGGAGCTCCAGCCGGGGGACTGGGTCGTTGTCGAAACGGTCTACGGCGATCAGGCCGGGCAGCTGGTCAGCCTGGAACCGCTGACCACAGCCCTCCCGGAGGACATCCGCCCGCTCAAACGTCGCGCCAGCGGCCTCGATATGGCCCGCTACCATGTCATGCAGGAGCGCGCGGAGCGGATGCTGGACATCGCCGTTGAGGAAATCGGCAATTTGGAGACCAAAGAGGCGATCAAAGCCGTCTACGCGGAGCTGACCCTCAATGGCAAACAGGCGCTCCTCTCCTACATGGGCAATCTCAGCAACAAAGAGCGCGCCCAACTGCGGCGGCGTCTCTCCTCACGGATGCGCTGCCGGGTGGAATTGCGCTTTGTGGGGCCACGGGATCACGCCAAACATTTGGGCGGCTACGGCGTCTGCGGCGAACCGCGCTGCTGCGCCCGCTTCCTCACCGAGTTCCAGGCCGTCTCCATCCGCATGGCAAAGGACCAGTCCATCTCCATGTCGCCTACCGACATCACCGGGATGTGCGGACGGCTGCGCTGCTGTCTTGGCTACGAGCACCAAGTCTACCAGGATGCCAGCAAGGGCTTTCCCAAACGCAAATCCTGGGTGGAGACAGAAAACGGTGTGGGGCGCGTGATTGATTGGGACGTGCTGAAAGGGGAAGTGATCGTGGAGATTCCGCCCGATGGCCCACGCCACGAGCGCGAACGTTTCCGCTTCCCGGTGGAGAGTGTCAAAGACGCCCCACGCAAAAACTGACCATTTCGTCTAAGATCAACAGCTCGCAACAAATCCGTTGCGGGCTGTTTTTCTATTCCCCCGGCGCGTCGGGCAGCGTCAAGCCATCTGCCCCCTCGTAGTGCAACCGCGCGCCAGTCTCCGGCTCGTAGAAGCCCAGCCGCACCCGATACTGCCCTTCTGGCAGGGGAAGCGTGTAGGTCTCGCTGATGATCTCTCCCGTCATCCACAGCGAGGTGGGATAGTTCCCCCCTCGTGGTGCGCTATCGCGCTGGGCGAGTATCTGCCCGTTCTCATCCACCAGATGGACGAAGACGGTGTAGCGCGTCTCCATCTCGGCCAACGCCTGCCAGTAGACCGTCAGCGCGAGCTGACCGCCCTCCGTAGCCAGATCGTACCCTAGCAGGCGGATCGCCTCCCCGAAGTCCGCCGCCAGCGATACCTCCGGCGCGGGCGCGGCGAAGGTGCGCGCCAGCGGTTGCACCTCCAATGTTCCCAATGTTACCGGCGCGTGTTCGCCCACCTGCACCAGCAACGTGTACGCCCCCGGCGCTAGATCGCGCGGGAGGCGCACCGAGTAGCGATCCTCCACCAGCTGGCGCGGCTGCCACTGCGAAAAGGGCGTGGCTCCCGCAGCGGGCGCGCCGGCATAGAGCGTGCGCGCTTCCGGGCCGGTCAACAGCAGGCGCACAGGCTGCTCCGGCAGGGGGTCGGCGGGCGCCAGCCAGCAGAGCGTGAGCGGGTGCGCCTCCCCCGGTCGCCACGAGGTGGGGAGCGCGCTCCAGCCCAGGAGCTGCAACCCCGCCGCGCCGATGGCCTGCGGTTGCGCCGCTGTGCCGCACGCCGCCGCCACGACCTCGGCGGGGGGCGGATTGGGGGCCGTGGCGAGCGGCCCTAGTGGGAAGCGCGCCTCTAGCCCGGCGAAGGTCTCCTCCACGAGCAGGGGCAGCACCTCGCCCGTGTCGGGATTGAAGAAGCGCACGCCGATCTCGTACTGCTCGCCCGGCGGCATCCCAAACGGCGGCGTCACCACGTACTGATCCCACACCCGCTCGCCCGGCATCCACTCTGCGGGCGGATAGTGGAAGGCGGTCACGCGCGCCCACTCGCCGGTTGCGGGCGAATGGAGCCGCACCACCGGTTGCAGGGCCGGATAATTCGCGCGCGGCTCCCATACGATGAGGATGGGGCACGGCGCGCCGGCCACGCAGGGCTGCAAGGTCCGCGCCGCGTGGAGGTGGACCACATGGGCGAAGTTCGCGGCAGGCGGATCGCGCCATGGCTCCGCGTAGGTCGCCGGGTAGAGCCAGTATTGCCACAGCGCCGGTTCCCCTGCCGGATCGCGCAGTGCGCCCTCGAGGACCCAGCCCTGGGTCAGGTCGGCGGGCCAGGGCGCGGGCGGCGAGAGCGTCGCGGGCAACAGATAGCGCGCAAATTGCGCCGCGCCGCTGGGGGGTACGACGAAGATCGCCCCGCCGGTGAGCCATTTGGCCTCGGCGTAGTTCTCGGCCAGCGCCGCGACGGTGGGATGGCGGTAGTGCTCGCTGGCGATGTAAACAGTCGTCTCGCGCAAATCCGTCGCATCGAGCGCCTGCGCCGCCAGCACCATCTCGCCATCGGCGGCGTAGAAGAGCGCGGCAGATGCAGCCCAGCGCGCGTAGGTTGCGCCGGTGTACACGCCCCCGCCGATCAGCCAGACGGCCAGCGCCAGCTCCGGTCGCGGGCGCGGCAGGCGGCGCAGAAGCGCGTCCAATCCCAGCGCGGGTAGGAGCATCACGAAGGGATACAGCCCCACCAGCCGCAGGTTGCTGGGGGTGATCTCCGCCGTCGCCAGGGCGCTCGGCAGGAGCATGACGGGTATCGCGGTGAGGAGGAAGAGGCGTGCGGCGCTGTCCACCGCGTTGCTACGCCGACGACAGAGCGCCGCCGCGCCCCAGATGCCGAGCGCGGTCAGGATTAGCCCCAGGAAAGGCTGCCCCGGCGTGTTGAAGCGGACGTAGAACTCGCCGGCGCCGGGCCAGAACAGCCCCTTGATGCAGAGCCAGATACCACGCCAGGCCGCCGCTGCGGTCGGTGCGGCGACCTGATCAATGCGGGTGAGAAAGGCTTCGGGATGGCGGAGGAAATACGCGCCCAGCGGTGCAAAGGCGAGCAAGGCCGCGCCGCCCGCCCAAACCAGCTGCGCCACTCGCTGCCGCCGCTCGGAGGGGGGCGTGCGCCACAGCAGCCAGAGAAGCGCCAGCCCCAGCGGGAGGGGGAAGAGGCGCGCCGCGAGGTAGGTGTACCCCGTCAGCCCCAGGGAAAGCCCCCCAGCGATGAGCCAGCCCCGCCGCCCGCTGCGCCAGCCGCGCCAGAGGAGGGCCACGGTGAGGCCCTGCAACAGCGGTTGTGCGATGGCGCGGAAGCCGTAGCGGCTGAGCAAGATGTGCGGGAACGCAACCGCCATCCCCGCAGCGGCGAAGAGCGCGATGCGGCGGGTGTCCCGTCCCGGCCCCAGCAGCGCGCGCGTCGCGGGCGCGGTCACGGCGACGGTGAGCAGGCCGAGCATCGCCGCGCCCAGGCGCAAGCCCCACGGCGCGCCGTCCGTGATGCGCACCCACGGCGCGGCCAGGTAGAAGAAGAGCACCTCTTTGCCGGTGTAGGCGCGGATGAAGAGCGGGGTGTAACTCCCGTCGGCGATCTGCCGGGTGAGGATGACGTTGGCGGCCTCGTCGTAGTGCAGGCCCACGGGCAGCTGCGGCAACGCACCCAGGCGCAACGCCGCCGCTGCCAGCAAAATCGCCACCATCCACCAACGCGCTGTTGTCTGCTTCATAAGGATGGATTATACCGGCAAGCGGCGGGAGCTACAACCTGGGGCGCTTATGGTATAATCTGCACTGTGAACGAAAAAGCCGTGAAGCTCATTATCCAAATTCCGTGTTATAACGAAGAGACGACGCTGCCGGAGACCATCGCCGCGCTGCCGCGCGAAATTCCCGGCGTGGCGACCATCGAGTATCTGGTGATTGACGATGGCAGCACCGACCGCACGGTGGAAGTGGCGCGCGCGTTGGGCGTGCAACACATCGTCTCGCTGGCGCGCAACCAGGGGTTGGCGAATGCCTTCGTGGAAGGGCTGCAAGCCTCGGTGCAGGCCGGCGCGGACATCATCGTCAACACCGATGCAGACAATCAGTACCACGGCGGCGATGTCGCCCGGCTGGTCGCTCCGATCCTGGCGGGTGAGGCCGATATCGTGGTGGGGGATCGCGGGGTGGGACAGCATCCCTACTTCGCGCCGTGGAAGCGGTGGCTGCAACGGCTGGGCAGCTGGGTGGTGAGCCAGGCGGCAGGGACGAAGATTCCCGACGCCACCAGCGGCTTCCGCGCCTTGACGCGCGACGCGGCGCTGCACACGCTGGTGCTGAGCCACTACTCCTACACGCTGGAGACGCTCATCCAGGCTGGCTCGCGGCGGATGGCGGTGGCCCACGTGCCGATCCGTGTCAATCCGCAGACGCGCCCCTCGCGGCTGATGAAGAGCATCGGCCACTTCGTGACCAACTCGGCAGCGACGATCATCCGCGCCTACACGATGTACCGCCCGCTGCGCGTCTTCCTGTTCGTGGGGGTGCTGCTCACGCTGGGAGGGCTGGTGCTGGGCTTGCGCTTCCTCTATTTCTACGCGCAGGGGTACGGCTCCGGGCATGTGCAATCGCTCATTCTGATGGCGGTGCTGTTGCTGATGGGCTTCCAGACCATGCTGATCGGGTTGTTGGCCGACCTGGTGGGCTTCAACCGCAGGATTCAGGAGGAGACGCTCTACCGTTTGCGCCGCCTCGAGCTCGATATCGAGGCGCTGAAGGAGCGAGATGATTAACCATTTCCGCGAACTGTGGGAGTATCGGGAGTTGATCTACAACCTGGTGCTGCGCGATCTCAAGGTGCGCTACAAGAATTCGCTGCTGGGGATCCTCTGGTCGTGGCTGAACCCGCTGCTGATGATGCTGGTCTTCACCTTCGTCTTTGGCATCATGCGCGGCGCAGCGGAGGGCTACCACATTCTGGTACTGAGCGCGCTGCTGCCGTGGAACTACTTCGCCGGCGCGGTGATGGGGGGAACCACGAGCATTGTTCATAATGGACACCTCATCAAGAAGGTCTACTTCCCGCGCGAGATTTTGCCCATCTCAGTGGTGCTCTCGAATCTGGTCAACTTCGTCATCAGTCTGCCGATGTTGCTGCTGCTGGTGCTCATCTCCGGGATTCCGCTGACGGGGTGGGCGTTGCTGCTCCCGCTGCCGATCCTGATCGAGACATTGTTCATCATCGGTGTGGTGCTGATCCTCTCGACGGTGGAGGTCTTCTACCGCGACACGCACATGCTGATGGACGTGGGCATCCTGGCGTGGTTCTTCATGACGCCGATCTTCTACACGCTTAACGAGCTGCCCCAGTCGGCCTCCATCCTCTGGATAGAGAACTTCAACCCCCAGGTATGGCTCTACCGCCTCAACCCGATGGCCTCGATTATCAACACCTACCAGGATTTGCTCTACCGGCAGGAGCTCACCGCGCTGGATTTTTTGGGGCGCACCGCATTGACGGCGGTGGCAATCTTCCTGTTCGGCTATTGGTTCTTCCACCGCTTTAGCGCCCGGTTCGGTGAGGAGGTCTGATGACGCTCCACGTCAACGCCGCTCCCCACACGGGCGTGGACGACCGAACCAACCCCACACGCCGCTTTTGCGGCGTTTTGTTGATGGCTGTGCTTCTGGCCCTGCTCCTGCGAGCGTGGGCCGTTTTGATGCTCCCCGTTGATTTCGATGAGCCGATTTACCTCGAGGCCGGCTACGACTACGCCCAGGCCCTCCGCGCCGGCGATTGGGCCGCCGTGATGGACTATCCCGGCAACATCGAGCACCCGGCTCTGGTCAAGCTGCTCTACGCCGGGGCCTGGCTCGTCCGGGGGCCGGACGCGGTGTGGCCCGATGTTCTCTACACCGCGCGGGCCATCTCCGCCCTCTGTGGGACGCTGGCTCTGCTCGTCGTTGGTCTGCTCGATCCGTGGGCCGCGCTCTTCTTCGCCGTCCACACGCTGGCGATCAAATACACCAGCCAGGCCTATTTGGAGGCGTTGCCGCTCTTCACCTCTTGGGTGGCGGTGCTGACCTTCGTCAAAGCCAAATCCGGGCGCGATCCGCGCCTCTGGCTCTCCGCTCTTGCGTTGGGCATCACGGGCGCGGGCAAATTCACCTACTTCCCCGTCATCTTCCCCATCGCCTACCTGGCCCTCCGTGAAAAACGTCTCCATTGGCGTTGGCTCCTGGCCTACGTCGGCGTGGCGGCCCTGGCCTTCTGGGCCTTCAACCCCATCCTCTGGCGCGATCCGGTGGGGCGATTGGCCGAGGCGCTGCTCTTTCATCGCGCCTACTCGCAAAGCATGCAGGTGTCGCGCTTCAGCTATCCCTGGTACCAGCCGCTCGTTTGGCTCTCGCGCTCAGTGCAGGCCTGGCATCTTGAAGTTTTCTTCTTCCCCCCGCTAGATAAGCTCATCTTCTGGCTGGGGTTGGCGGGACTCTACTGGGGCTGGCGCAAGTACCGCTGGGCTGTCGTCTGGCTGCTGGGCGGCCTGCTCTTCCTTTTAATCTGGCCGACCAAATGGCCGCAATACGTACTCTTGCTCGTGCCGCTGCTCTGTCTGCTCGCGCCGCTGCCCTTGCGCGAGGCTTACCGCTGGGTGCGCGCCCAGGAGGATTACTGGGAATGGTTCAAGGTGATGGCGATCCGGCCACCGCCGGCTTTCTGGGTCCTCTCCATCGCCTTTCTCTTTGTGGTCACGGTGGGATACATGGCGAACAACGTCTGGGTCACGTTGGAGCGACTCAAATGGCTGCACGTCACTCCGCAGAACTCCGGCCTGCCCAGCAACACCATCTACGATGTACTCTTCACCAGCGATGATTCGGCTATTATGACGACCGAGTGGGGCGTCGTCTCCTGGGATTTTTCCGGGACGACCGGCTCGTTGGGCGATTGGACCATCTACAACACCGCCAACTCGCCGCTGATCCACAACCGCGTGCTCGATGTCCTCCAGGATGAGAGCGGCGCGCTCTGGTTTGCCACCGCTGGCGGCTTGAGCCGCTACTCTGAGAGCCGTTGGGAGACGTATGACCTGGCGATGCTGGGCCTGCAGGGCGCGCGCGCACAGGCCCTGGCGCTCGGCAGCGACGCGCGCGTGTGGGTCGGCACAGAAGGCGGCATCGCGGCCTTCGATGGCGTGGTCTGGCAGAGTTGGCCGCTGGATGATTTCGTCTTCACGCTGCTCGTCGAACCGACCGCCGCCGGCGACCGCGTTTGGGTGGGAACTTCCGCCGGTTTGCGTTATCTCGATGTGGCCCGCGAGCGCTGGACCGGCTTTGAGGGCGCGCAAAATTGGGGGCGCGGCGTCACGGCCCTCCTGCTGGATAGCCAGCAACGGCTTTGGGCCGGCACGCGGGGCGCGGGCCTGGGATGCTGGGATGGCGAGAGTTGGCGCTTCTACCGCACCGCCAATTCCCAGATCCCCTTCAACACGGTGCAGGCGCTCTACGAAGTGGAACCGGGTATCCTGTGGGTGGGGACGGCGCATCCGACCGCCGCAGGCGGCAATGTCTCTATTTTCGATGGGGAGGATTGGCGGACTTTCACCTCGCGCAACTCCGGTTACTCCGGCGCTGAGCCGCTGGTCATCGTCCCCGCGACCGATGGAACGCTCTGGATTGGTACCCGTACTACCGGGCTGGAAATCTATGCGCCCAGGCGCTAAAAGATGTGAACGTGTAAACATATGAGGAGAAATCTATGGATACGACAGAACTGATGCAGGTGGGGATGGCCCTGGTAGGCTTCGATATGATTCCTGAGGATAGCGCCATCTATGTCTCCGGCGTGCGCATCAAGCGCGTGCTTTTTGGGCTGGATATTGGCGTGGGCGAGTTGTTGCTGGCCCATCAACGCAACTATGACGCCGTTATCGCGCACCATCCGGTGGGGATGCCCCATCGCGCCTGGCGCGTCTTCAAGCGGCATGAGCAGCTGCTGATCGAGGCCGGCGTCCCGGAAGATGTGGCCCGCGCTGCCATCGCGCCCAAGCTGGAGCAGTTGCGCGTGGATGGGCTTCGCGCCAACTATGAGCGCGTCCCTATCGTTGCCCAGTACCTGCGCTTGCCCTTTCTCAACATCCACTCCCCGCTGGATGAGTTGGGCCGACGCATGATGCAATCCACCGCGAATGATGTCCTCAAGGGCAACCCGGAGGCCACCGTCCGCGATGTTGCCAACGCGCTGGCGAGCTTCCCCGCTGCGCGCCGGGCCGAGACGGAGGTCGAGGTGATGCTAGGCAATCCGCAGGCCCCCGCGGGCAAGGTGGTGGTGGCCCATGGGGCCTACACCAACGGCGGGTATCACGTCGCCCGCGCCTACTTCGAGCACGGTGTGGATACCGTCGTCTACATCCACATCACCGCTAACGATTTACAGCGCCTCCGCGAGGAGGTTCGGGGCAATTTGATCGTCACCGGCCATCTAGTGGGGGACGCTTACGGGATTGCTCCGTATATCGCGGCGTTGCGCGCCAAGGGCATCCATGTGGACGTGCTCAGCCAGGTGCTCGCCGGCCCGGAGATGCTCGTCGCCTGAGAGCGTGTCACCCTAGCCGCAGGTATGATCAGGGCCGCCGAAGGGGCCGATGTCGGCGTTGGTGCGATCCAGGAAGCTACGGGCGAAATTGACCAGCCGGTAAACATCGGCGAAGTTGCTCACCATGCCCACCGAGATCCGCACCGCGCCGACGTGCTTACCGTATTGTTGCTGCATCTTGTCCCGCAGTTCAGCGAACGATAGCCCCAGCTCCCCGGTGAAGAACGCCCGCATCACCTCCGGGGTGAGGCCGTGGGCCACCTCGCCAGCGCCGGGATTGCAGAAGCAGCCGGTGCGCAGCGAGATGTTGCGGCGATTTGCCAGTTCCTCGATGCGGCGTTCATCCAAGACCGCGCCGTTGCGGTCGAGAAAGACGCCGGTGACAGTGCCGCCGCGCGCGGTCAAATCGGTGGGGCCGTGGATGGATACCAGGGGACGCCCGTTGCTGTGATGCAGGGCGGTGAGTTGCGCCAGCAGCCAGCCGGTGAGCGCGAGCACCCGCTCGTGGATCTGCTCGATGCCGATGTGGGCCAGGTGGCGCAGGCCGATTTCGACGGCGGGCAGGTTGAGGTAGTCCACCGTGCCATCCTCGAAGCCGGCTGCGCCCTCGGAAAAATAGTGACCATCCCCCTGCACCGAGGCAATCGAAATCGTGCCGCCCGCATACCAGGGGCGGCGCAACTTTGCCAGCGCCTCACGTCGCGCTAAGAGACAGCCCACGCCGGTGGGATAGCCGAACATCTTGTAGAAGGACAGGGCCACGAAGTCCGGTCGCCAGCGGTGTACATCCAGCCGGTTGGTGGGTGCAAAGGCGGCGCTATCGAGCAACACATCCCAGCCCTGTGCCTGCGCCTTTTCGATCAGCGTGAGGGGGTGCTGCACGCCGGAGTAGTTCGACTGGGCGGGGAAAGCGAAGAGATTGTGTTTGCCGGGTTGGGCCTGCGCGAGCGCCGCTTCGAGCTGTGCCATATCAACGCGCAATTCGGGGGCCGTTACCGGCGCGTAGGTGATGGTTGCGCCTTTGGCGCGGGCGAACTCGCGGATGCCGTTTACCGAGTTGTGGTTGTCGAAGGTGAGCGTGTAATGACCCCCTGGCTCGAAGGGGTACGCCTCGCCCACCAATTTGAGCGCGCCGCTGGCGTTGAGGGTGAAGATTGCCTCGTACTCCTCCGGCGGGGCGTTGAAGTATTCCAGCACGTAAGCGCGGGCGCGCTCCACCCGCTCCGTCATCGCCAGCGAGGTGGGGTTGCGCGAGTGCGGGTTGCCGAAGACATTGCCCGAAAGTAGCGCGTGGTGCTCGTGGAGCTGACAATCGGCGTAGAGGCCGCCGCCGGTGTAATCCAGGTAGACGTGATCCAGCCGGTCGAGGCGGGCGTATTCCTGTGCACGCAGGTCATCCAGGGCGCGCGTTGCGGAGAAGTCTGGATAGGCCGCCTCAAAGGCGGCTTGCGCGGGGGTCAACTCTTCGAGAAGCGGGGGCGCTGTCTGATTCATCCATGCACTCCTTTTTATGCCGATCATACCTCGCAACGGGCGCAGCGACCAGATACACCCCGCCTTAACCCGCGTTACAATCGTCACCACCGGCGCGCAACAACAACGACCGGCCCCTGTAAGGGAACCGGTCGCCGTTGTGATAAGGTCGCTGGTCTTAGCCGGCGTGAATGGCCTCGACGGGGCAGACCTCGACGCAGGCGCCGCAGTCAATGCAGATCTCGGGATCAATCACGTAGTGCTCTTCTCCCATGTCAATCGCCTCGACGGGGCATTCCGCCACGCAGGAACCACAGCTGATGCAATCATCGTTAATTATGTGCGCCATTATCAAGCCTCCTCAGTAGAAATGTATGATGCCGTTTGGCAGGGGACAGTATACACCGAAAGGCCCAGCCGTCAATGCGAGGGTGGCGAGATGTTAGCAACAGCGGGATGCACTTGTTGATAGTGCATCCCGCTGCGTTTGCTGTGCTCGCTTTACGTCTGGCGCGTTTACTGACGCAATACCAGAGGTAGGAAGAGCTGATAACGAGGCGGCGTTGCGCCGTTCCAGAAGCCTCCGGCGAGTGTATAGAGGTCGCCGTAAAGGTTGCCAGCGTCTGGTTGGCCGATGCTGCTGTGCAGCGTATAGGCATTGCCGCTGCTCAGGCCGCCGCCGCCATCCACGGTGGACCAGGTGAGGTCGTAGCCGCCACCCTCTTGAGCGAGGACTGCGGCGGGGAGCAGGAGGAGCGTGACCAGAAAGAGTAGGCCGAGAATCTTTGGAGCGTTCATGGCTCCACCCCTTCATTGATGAAAGGCTCCAGGCGCAGATCTTCGTAGCCCAGGCGGTGCGCCACGATGCGATAATCGAAGCTGCAGGTGGAAGCCTCTCCATCCAGATTGACGCCACGCACGGTGAAGCTGGTAGCGGTTTTGGCGGTGACGAAGAGGAGCACGGGTTCATCACAGACGGCTGTGACGTAAACATGATAGGTCTCGGTGAGGTTGATGGTTTGGGCGAAGATGGGGTCAATGGTGATGATGGCCGTCCCTTTCACCAGGCTTGCCTCGCCGAAGTCCTCGAACCAGTTTTCCGGGCTTTCCACGGCGTAGAGCGTACGTGTGCCGTAGTCGCGGGTATTGACGATGCTGGATTTCGTGCCGCTGACGGTGTGGTTGCCAGTGATATGAACGTGACCATCGAAATATCCTGCATAGGCGCCGCTGGAGCCATAGATGCCATACTCTTCGCCGGTACCGTAGACGCCGTAGTTGGTCGCAGTGGTATTGCCGCCATCACCGTAGACGCCGTAGACGCTGCCACTGGCGCCGGTAGCGACACCCCGCATACCCTGGGTGCTGCCCGATCCGTAGACGCCGGTAACGCCAGTGCCGTAGACACCATACTCTTGTGCCGTGCCATAAACACCATAGTTGGTGGCCGAAGTGGTGCCACCGTTACCGTAGACGCCGTAGACGCTGCCGCTGGTGCCGGAGGCGACCCCATAGACTCCCCGATAGGGGGGATTGGCCTTCTACACCTGTGCCAGAGGGGGAACTTACTTGCCCTAAGACGCCGCGTGTGGTGCCGCTAGTCGCTGTAGCTTCACCTTGAATACCCATGCCGCTGGTGGAAGCGGAGGCGCCGTAAACGCCCCGCGTCGGGTTGACCGGATAGCTGTTGACAGCATAAATGCCGAAACTGTA
>DAOTXC010000147.1:0-2566 GCA_034435555.1 Anaerolineae bacterium | reverse complement strand
ATTTGATCGCAGGCCCATCTCGCTTAAATTTAAGGCCGCTCGGTGGCAAGATACCACTACCTGTAGTGGAAACGAACCATTCTAATACAATATGTATGCCTGAGTAGTTACGTATTACCAACACTACCTTGAAAGGAGGCCTACCATGGTGTGGACAATTATCATCATTCTATTGGTGTTGTGGCTGTTGGGCTTTTTCGGACCACGGGTATCTTCCAGATTCCCTAGAACCGGCAATGGCATTCACACCCTGATCGTCATTGTGATCATCCTCGTCGTATTGAATCTACTTGGCGTAATCTAACTGTAACCTCTTAATAAGAAAAGGAGCTGAAAAATGAGACTCAATGCACCCAAAGTTATCACCTTTTGGATTGCCGTGGTACTTGCAGTACTGGGATTCCTTGCTGCGCAAGGGATCATCGCTGCGCTTGCCCCCTACGCGATATAGCTACTGGTAGCCGGATTTGTGCTCTTGGCCCTCGGCTGCTTGATGAGAAATTTGTAAGCTGTTCTGAGCGCCATTTGACAAGGCCGCCTACTCAGTGGGGCGGCCTTGTTCGTTATTGCGGCACATCACGCTTCACATCCCCCATCTCCACCCGCCAGGTGGGATAAGCGAAGTGAATGTCCGGCTCGGCGGCGAAGGCAGTGAGGATTTCTTCCCATATCGTGTGCTCCGTGCCGCGACGTTGCCGGGGGCGGCACAAGTAGCGCAGGGTGAGCAGAATCCCGAACTCGCGCCCGCGCGTGTAGACCGCCGGGGCGAAGTTGTTGTAGAAGATCAGGTATTCGCGCACCTCTTCGCGCAGATGCCGCTCCGCCTCGGCAGCGGCCTCGCGCGAGTGTGGCTCGGCTATCTGCAGGAGAATGGCTTTGGCCTTGCGCCAATCGCTATCGAACGTGAGCCGCACGGGGATCTCGTTCCATACATACGCAAATCCGCGCGTATAGTTCGCCAGCGGCTCACGGAAGACCATCCCGTTGGGGATATGCACGACCCGTCCGGTGCTCTGGTCGGCATCCACCCAATTCGTGATTTCGAGAATGGTGAACTGGAACCAGCGGATGTCCACTACATCGCCGGCCCATGTGCCAATCTGGATGCGATCCCCCACGCCGAAGGGATGCCGCCAGATAATGAACAGCCAGCCGGTGAAGTCCACGAACAGCTCGCGCAGCGCCACCGCCAACCCGGCGGAGGTCAGCGCAATGAAGGCCGCGATGGTGCGTTCGATGGCCTGCGGGTCGGCGGGGAAGGTGATCAGCGGATTCCCGGCCTCCTCGCTGGTGTAGTACAGGTGTGTCCGCGCCACCCGCTGCCCCGTCCGCTCTCCCACGATGTGCGCGTACACCTCCAACTGTCGCCGGTAGTGCGCCAGCTTCTCCCGATCCGCCGGATCGTTGATGTCCAGATTCTTCTCCGACTTGAAGTCCACCAGTTCCACCGCGCCATCGGCCCCCACGATCAAATCCACCTTGCCGGTGAGGATGTAGGCGTCCTTCACCAGCGACACATCCACCTCGGTCTCGCGGAGGTGCGCCCACTCGCCCCGCGCGCGCCGGAAATAGCGCAGCACATGCTCCAACGCGATCCGCCGCACCACCGGCGCCAGATACACCCGCTCGCGCCGGGTGAGATAGGCATAGTTCGTATCGAACCAGGCCGCAATGCGCTCCTCCGAGAGCGCCGCCGCCTCGCCGCGCAGCACCGTCTTGTGGATGTCCTCGATGGTCTGATGCACCAGCGTCCCGAAGAGGATGGGGCTGGTGCGCACCGGTGCAAAGCCCAACTCGCGGAAGAAGCGGTACTGCTCGGCGCAGTTCTCGAAGAGCGTGAGGTGCGACGTGAACGCATACTCGCGCTTGAGTGCGGCAGCCTGCACCTGCGCCAGCGGCAGCGCAGCGGGCTGGAAGGCCGGGTCGCGCCAGGCGGGCAGCGCTTCCATGTAGGGCGGAAATGGCGAATACTTTGTGACAGTAACCAATCCCCGTAGGGCGGGTTCGACCAGTCCTGACTGGTTACGCTTGAGGCAGACGGAGCCTTGAAGACGAGTCAGCGGCTGGCGGCAGACGGTCCCGGATGCACTTGAGAAAGCGCAGGTTGATGAGCGTGTAGATGAGGATATTGCGGTTGGTGATGGCCTGCCGGTTACAAAGATGCGGGCGCTCAATAACCAAAGCGACAGCTTGGCTGTTGATGCGCTCGGTGGCGGTGCGCTGGCGATAAACCTCTTTGTAAACGGCCCCCTCACGATCCAGCGTGTAGCGGAGCCGCGCGATGAAGAAGGCTTGCGGCTCCGGGCCACGCCGCAGGAGCAGGTCACGATGATCCGCTAAACCGCGCGGTTCAGCGGGTTAGCGGCCTTGAATGGCTTATGGAGTGGGTATAGCTTTCTATGCGTCGGCCTGGGGCAAACCGCGCTTTCTTAATGCCATACCCAGAAAGGCCATGGCTCAGAATCAGTTTGACACTTGTTAGTTTTTTTGAAGACTACCGTATATCCTAAATGTAGTGGCATATTGCATTTTTTCATGCCTTTATCCCATATTTAGTGGTTGATTG